>DQNS01000031.1 GCA_015659035.1 Acidobacteriota bacterium
CCCCCCGCCGCGACCAGAAGGACGCTTTCGGTACAGAGTTGTCTGACGATGCGCCCACGGCTTCCGCCCACCGCGGCGCGGATGCTGATCTCCCGCTCGCGCTGTGTCGCTCGGACCAGCAGCAGGTTGGCCACGTTCGCGAGCGCGATCAGCAGGACCAGCAAGACGACACCCTGCACGGCGAGCAGCCGCGGACGGACCGGGCCGACGACCCGTTCGGTCAACGATTGCACCATCACGGTCCAGTCGGCGTTCGTCTCGGGGAACTCCAGGGCCAGCCCGGACGCGATGGCGGTCAGCTCCGCCCGCGCCCGGTCGAGAGAGGCCTCCGGCGCCAGCCGGCCATAGACCACCAGCTGCCGGGAGGCGCGGCTCGTCAGATTGCGCGCCGCGAACGACAGCGGAACCGTCAGGCGGAACTCCTGACCGAACGCGTCAACCGCCTCCCGCGGCAGGATCCCGACCACGGAGACGCCGACACCATCGAGGATGAGGGTGTGCCCGATCGCGTCGGGGTCGCGGCCAAACTGGTGGTCCCAGAAGGCGTCGCTGATCAGCGCGACGGCGTTGCCCTCCGGTCCGTACTCCTCGGGCCGGAACAACCGGCCACGCGCCGGTTGCACACCCAGCATCTCCATGAACCCGGGGGAGATGCCGTACCCGTCTAGTACCTGTTCCGGGCGCTGAGCCCCGGTGACCGTGTAGTTGCGCTGGCTGAACCCGGCGAGCCTGTCGAGCGATCGGCTCCGGCGCTGCCAGTCCTGAAGGTTGGCCCAGGCCACCGGGAACTCGGACCAGCCCTCGCGCTCGTTTGCCTCCAGCACCAGGATGAGGCGAGTCGGGTCGGGGTAGGGCAACGGTCGCAGCACGACCGCGTCAATCACGCTGAAGACCGCCACGTTGGCGCCGATACCCAGCGCCAGCGTCGCCACCGCGACCGCGGTGAACACACGGCTCTTCCGGAGCGTGCGCAGGGCGTAGTCGACGTCACGGATGAGCGCGTCCATCGCCTTCGGCCAGATCGGGAGATGTCTGAGGTTGAACAGCCTACACCAGACGTGACGGACACGCTATCAGATCCGGGACGGTGGTGGCGATGATCGCCGCCAACGGGGTGTGCCTGTCCCCTCGGGGTCACAGCCGCGCCACGGGACATTACAATGGAGGGCCACTCACACTGGTCCCGTCTCACGGAGGAGCCCATGAGCCAGAAGCCGACCATCGTTGCCAGGAAGAATGGACCGTATCTCGTGACGAGCTGTCAGATGCTGAAGGAGTACGCGAACGGCACGGTCTATGACACTGCTGGCACGGTCGCGCTCTGTCGCTGTGGCGGGTCGTCGAACAAGCCGTTCTGCGACGGAACACACAACAAGATCGGGTTCACGGACGAGAAGGCGCCGGACCGGGTGCCGGACAAACGCGAAACCTATGTCGGCGCCGCCGTGACCATCCACGACAACCGCGGCATCTGCGCGCATGCGGCCCGGTGCACTGAGGGTCTCACGTCGGTCTTCCGCCTCGGCACCGACCCCTGGATCGACCCCGACGGCGCCGACGCCGAGGCGGTCATCGCCCAGATCACGCAGTGTCCGTCCGGTGCCCTGAGCTACAGCGTCGATGGCGTCGAGCATCGCGACCGTGAGGGCGACCCGATGATCCTGATCGCGCCCAACGGTCCCTACGCGATCTTCGGTGGCGCCGACCTGCGGGACGTCACCTGGGCTGAGGGCGCCTCGAAGGAGCACTTCGACCTGTGCCGGTGCGGTCACAGCAAGAACAAGCCGTTCTGCGACGGCGCACACCGGGACCACCCGTTTGATGACGCGCCGACGCCGGCGGACTAGGGATCCAGTACCATTCCCGCACGCGCCCGAAGCCAGTATCCGACGGGCGTCAGCGAGACTCCGGTGTCGGGGAGGTCGGCCGGTCGGCGGCGCGTTGCTGGCGCGCGAAGGCGCGAAGGTCGGCCACCTCGTCGAACTCGTCTACGATCTCGCGTCCGAGGATCTCTTCCAGCACGTCTTCGAGCGTCACGATACCGCTGACGCTGCCGAACTCGTCGGTGACCACGACCAGGTGCTGGCGCTGCTCGAGGAACGTGTGCAGCAACTGGTCGAGCTTGGCGGTTTCGACCACGAAGTGCACCGGGTGCATCAACTGGTCCAGCGTCGTATCGAACTCGTCCCTGGCCGCCGCCCGCAGAATGTCGCGCCGGTGGACGATGCCGACGATGTCGTCCGGGTCGTCGTCGTAGACCGGGACCCGGCTGTGTTGCAGCAGTTGGGTGTTGGCCGCCGCGTCGGCGAGGCTGGTGTCCGTTTGCAGTGTGAAGACGACGGTCCGCGGGGTCATGATCTGCCCCGCCGTCTTGACCTCGAGAGCCAGCACGTTGCTGATGACGTCCGCTTCGTGCGGCTTCAGGTCGCCGGAGCGCAGCCCCCGCCGCACCATCAGCAGCAGGTCTTCGTCCGAGACGCGGTCCGTCTCGCGACCGATCGCCACCAGTCGCGTGACGTGGCGGCTGAGCCAGATGACCGGTGTGAACACCAGCACCAGCATGTGGAGCGGTCTGGCGATCGGGCCGGCCAGGCGGTGGGCGTAGACCACCCCGGCGGTCTTCGGGATGATCTCCGAGAAGAGCAGGATGGCGAGCGTGAAGGCGGCCGAGAAGTACCCGATCCAGACCGAGCCGAAGACATTGGAGGCGAGCCCGCCCGCCAGCGCGGCGCCGCCGGTGTTGGCAACCGTGTTCAGCGAGAGGATCGCCGCGATTGGCCGGTCGACCTGGGCCCGCAGCGTTCGCAGTATCGGCCCGCTGGGGCGGCCGGCCCGTTCGAGGACGTCGATCTGCGAGAGCGGCACCGAGTAGAGCACCGCCTCGAAGAGCGAGCAGGCGGCGGAGGTCAGCACCACGAGCCCGACGACGAGAGAAAGTTCGACCATGGCACCACTATGGTCGGGTGTCGGCCAGGTGGATGCAAGCCGGCCGCGCGGGAGGGGACGAGATCTGCTCGCCCCCCTCCCAGCCCCTGCCCCTCTAGAGGGCGCCCAGTCGCGGCCCTTTACCTCGGTGTCTCGAGAAAGCGCAGAAACTCGCTGTCGGTCCCCAGGATGAAGACGGTGTTGGGGTCCATTGTCCTCTCGTAGGTCTCGAGCGACTTCGTGAACGCGTAGAACGAGGCGTCGCGGCCATACGCCGTGGCATAGATGCCGGTCGCCTCGGCGTCGGCCTCGCCTCGCAGCTCTTCAGCAGTCCGGAACGCTTCCGACTCGATTCGCGCCAGGTCCCGTTCCCGCTCACCCTGGATGCGCGCCGACTCCCCCTGCCCCTCGGACCGGAACTCCTCCGCAATCCGCTGGCGCTCGGCGATCATCCGGGCGAAGACATCCTGCTGCACCTCCGGCACGTAGTTGATCCGCTTGAACTTCAGGTCCAGCAGCTCGATCCCGAGGTCCCCGACCGCGGCGGCGGCGGCTTGCAGGATCTCCTGCGTGATCTCCTCGCGTCCCGTGGTGATCGCTTCGAGCACCTCCTGCTCCTCCTGCTCGCCAACCGTCGTGTTGACCGGCACGCGGTTGCTGGTCCGGACGATCTCGATCAGATCGTGACGCGCCACCGCGTTGCGCGTCTCGCCGTCGAGGATGTCGTCGAGCCGCGACTGCGCGCCCCGCTCGTCGCGCAGCCGCTGGAAGAACAGCAACGGATCGGTGATGCGCCACCGCGCGTAGGTGTCGACAAAGATGAACCGCCGGTCCCGCGTCGGCACCTGGTTCGGGAACCCGTCCCACTCCAGGAAGCGCTTTTCGAACATGTTCGCGGTCTGGATGTACGGCAGCTTCAGGTGCAGCCCCGGCTCG
>DQNS01000017.1 GCA_015659035.1 Acidobacteriota bacterium
CTGATCGAGGCGGGGGTCGTCGACCCGACCAAGGTGGTCCGCGCAGCGTTGCAGAACGCCAGCTCGATTGCCGGGCTGCTGCTGACAACCGAAGCGCTGGTCAGCGAGATCCCGGAGGAGAAGAAGGATGCCGGGATGCCGGGCGGTGGCGGCATGGGCGGCATGGGCGGCGGCATGGGCGGCATGTATTAAGTCCTGGCCACGGGCCGGGAGCCGCGGCTCCCGGCCCCTCACCAGTGTTCAGAAGGCAGGAGGCAGGAGGCAGAAGGAGCCGGCCTGTCCGCCGAAGCCTTGGCGAAGGCGAAACGCTTCGCCAGCGTCCTTCAAAAACACGAAAGGGGCGAGCGCCTCGAGTGCTCGCCCCTTTTCTCATTCTCGCCAAGCGCGACGCGTCAGCGCAGGGTGAAACTGATGGCCAGGGTGACGAGCACGGCAACCGGCTCGCCGAAACGGGTGCCGGGAATGAACCGCCACTGCTTCGCGGCTCTGATCGCTTCCTCGTCGAGCCCGAAGTTCCGGTCGAGCGACCGGACGACCCTCACGTCGCCGACCGTACCGTCCGGCAGGACGACCGCCTCGAGCCAGACTTCGCCCTGGACCTTGGCGCGCATCGCCTCGGCCGTATATCTGGGCTGGACCTCCCGTATTGGCCGCGGCGACTCGACCCCGTTGCCCGGTTGGTAGACACCGCCGCCGCTCCCGCCACCCTGACCGGGGCCGAGCCCGTCGCCCTGCCCCGGCCCGATGCCACCGCCGTCACCCGCCCCGGCGCCACCGTCGGTGCCGCTCCCTGCAGAATTGAGCGCCCGGGCCATCAAGCTCTCGAGCAATCCGGTTCGGGTCTGCTGCGCGGCCGCCATCGGCAACGCAGACAGTCGCATGTTCTGCGACTCGAGCGGCTCCGGCTCGGGCTCCACTTCGGGCGGCGGCTCAAGCTCGGGGGGCACCTCGATCGGCACGCTCAGATCGTCCTCGCCGGCCACTTCGACCTGCCGCGGCATCTCGAGCGACTCGTTGCCGCCGCCGCCGCCGCCGCCGCCCGGCCCGGGCTCCGGAATCCAGACCATCCCGATGTAATTCGGCCGGTCGACCTCGACGAACTCCTCGGCCGGCGCGGCCCAAGTCACCAGCAGAGCCAAGACGATCCCGACCACATGGCTGGCGACCGAGGCGCCAAGCGCCCCACGCATCCGCTCGCGCTGCACCCCGAGGAACGGAACGTAGTCGGAAGCCGCGCCGCCGCGGGTACGGACCGCGCCATGGTCGGCTCGGGTGTCCCCCGCCGCCCGCCGCGCGGCCGCCCGGCGTTTCCGCCTGCGCCGTTCAGGGGGCGTGTAGGGCTGATATCCCGGTGGAAACGGAATATGGCCGAGGCCCAGGCCGCTCACGCGATCCGCTCCCTTCCGACTCTCTCGTGGTCTACCACGGTCACATACTCCCGCGTGCAAAGCTGGTACCGGGGCGTCGCCATAGCCTCGAACCTTGCTAGCGAACCCAGAACCGTCATGATACCAGTCGCTTACGCCGTGCCGACGACCGCGAGCCTGGCCACCAGGCCCTTCTCGTCGCCGGCCACGGTAGGTGGCACCGCCGCCCGGTTCTAGAGACGCCTGGGCGTGCCGACTAGACTCCTTGAACAAAGTCGATCTTGACGATTGAGTCAAGTCTTGATCGGTGTTTCGCTCCCACGCGATGACCTCCGTCCAAGGAGTCTAGCCCCCCCCGCGTAGCGGGGCTGCAGGACAAGCCCGGCTAGCGAGGTGGAGCCGCTGAGCAGTCTGAGGCAGAACCTCGTTAGACGCGACCCGCCCAGGCGCCGATGGCGGCGTTGCCGCCACCATACGCGAACATCACCGCCAACGCGTCAGCGGCGCGCGGCTCGCTGTGTACCCCCACCATCACGCCGCCTCGCGCGGTCAGCGTTTCATAGATGAACCCGTCGTGCACTTGAAACCCGGCACGTCGCATGGTGGCGGCCATGCCGGACCGACCTAGATCCCGCGCGCCCCCCTGTAGGACCGCCACCAGCGGCCCGTGCGCCACCACCGGCCCAATTCTGACGATGTCCAGCCTGCCGCCTTCGACACCAAAGGTGCGCTGCACCAGCGCCGCCGTCTCCGGCGTCTCCTTGCTGATCAGCGACAACGACTCTGACGACAGACCTTCATTCGCAAGCGCCTCGAGCCCCCGCTCCGCCCACTCGACGTCCGGAAACACACCCACCGTGAAACACTGCCGATCTCCCTTGTCCACTCTGCTCCTCACGCAACGGCCTGCTGGGTCGCCGTCGTCACTCGGCTCACCGAACATGACACACGCACGCCCGGCGATGATTGTAGTCTACAGATAGATGCCCGTGCGGTGCAAAGGCGCGTCGCCCGGCGAGCGACGGGGCACGGGAGGCTCTTACAGCACGATGCGCTGCGGTCCAACACGCCGGGTCACCCGCTCTCGGTCCAGATACTCGAGCAGCGGTATCGCGAACTTACGGCTGATCCCGTAGCGATTCTTGAACGTGCCGACATCGATTGTTCCCGCCCCGGCTGAGGTCTTGAGACGCAACACGTCCTGCTTGAGCGTCTCCAGCGCCACGCTGTCGAACACCAGCGCCCCGACCCGCACCACTTGCTGCTGACGCACCAGCAGCTTCAGCACCCGGTCGAGCACCGCTGTCTCGCACCCGAGTTGCTCGCTGATCGCCGCCGGCGCGGGCGGCCGCAACCCGGCTTCACGCAGCAACGCCTGTACAGCCTCACTGGCGCGCGTCTCCTCCGGCGACAGCGTCACCTGATGGCTTGTCAGCGCCAAATGATCACGTGCCCGCAGGCGGCCGTCTCCGACCAGTTGCTCGAGCACCGCCTCGAACACCGCCGGCGCTCCGTGTCGAAATAGGCGCTCGCGCGCCTCCTCCCGCGGCAACCCCTCGCTCAGGGGGTGCGAGACATGAAACGTCGTCACCATGTCGACCAACCGGTCACTGACCGCCGCCAACACCGCGGCATCGACGATCAGGTCCCCGATCCGACGCACGGTAGCGGACGCCACGAGTCGGCCCGTGACGTCATCAACCGACTCCGGGGACACGCCTGCCCTCGTCACAAGCGCCGCCAGCGGCAGCCCGGCGACCCCACGCTCTCTGACCAGGACGCCGAAGGCCAGATCCCGGGCGGCGGTCCCTCCCCCCACGACCCCATCCAGCAGCCGCTCAAGCCGCCGCCGCGCCGCGGCCGTACGGATCCCCCCACGAGGCGGCTGTGGGTCGAGCACCTGCCCCCCCGCGATGGTGAGGGACGGCGAATACGCCCGCAGGATGAACCGGTCCCCTCGTGTCAGCACCGCGGGTCGCTCCAGCCGCAGCCGCACGAACCCGCGCCCCCCGGGCGGGAGTTCTCCCGGGGCATCACCGGCACCGCCCGTCTCCTCGAGTCCGGGCCCCAGGACGACCCGGCCGAGCACCTCACTGGTGCCCTGATGAAACCGGACCCGGGCGCCGTGCCGCAGCCTGTGGGCGGACCTCAACAGGTCGAGCACCGCGTCGACCCGCCGCGTCGCCTCGAAGCATCCGGGGGTCACCACCGTATCGCCCCGCGCGATCTGGGACACGTCCACACCGGACAGATTGGCAGCCACACGCTGCCCGGCCACCGCCACCGGCTGCGCGGCACCGTGCACCTGCAGGCCCCGCACCTTGACGTCGCAACCGGAGGGCAGCACCGTCAACGCCGCATCCACCGAGACCCGACCGGAGACCAGCGTCCCGGTCACAACGGTGCCAAATCCCTTGACCGAGAAGGCGCGGTCGATCGGCAACCGGATCGCCCCGCGTGGCGAGCGGGTGAGGGCCTGGTCGGCCATCTCCAACAGCGCGCTCCGGATCTCGGCGAGCCCCTCACCCGTCCGGGCAGACACCGGCACGACCGCTGCTCCCTCGAGAAATGACCCCGCCACGAGCTCCGCCGTCTCGAGCCGGACCAGCTCCACCGTGTCGGAGTCGACCAGATCCGCCTTGGTCAGCGCCACGACGCCGGTCGACACGCCAAGCAGACGGCAGATGTCGAAATGCTCGCGTGTCTGCGGCATGACCGACTCGTCGGCCGCAATGACCAGTAGCACCCCATCGATACCGCTCGCGCCCGCGAGCATGTTCTTGACGAATCGCTCGTGACCGGGCACGTCCACGAACGCAAGCTGCGTCTCGCCCTCGTTCAGATGCGCGAACCCGAGGTCGATCGTGATGCCGCGCAACTTCTCTTCCTTCAGCCGGTCCGGGTCGGTGCCGGTCAGGGCGCGCACGAGCGCGCTCTTGCCATGGTCGATGTGTCCAGCCGTGCCGACGACGACATACCTCGTCACGCTAGCAGTCCGTGGTGACGGTCCGGCGTCGCACCGAGACCGGTGATGCGCCTGTCTGCCAAGGCGCGACGAGGGAGAATAGCGGCAGTATGCGACCGAGGAGCAACGTAGGCAGGCGGGATGCAGCGCCGGTCGAATGCAGCGGGACCGTCACCACGGGCTGCTAGCCCCCGATGGTGGCAGGCTGCCGAAGAACAGCAGCCGGCCTGGCTCGTGGACCGGGGAGCGGCAATCGATCGCATCTCACACAACGAGCACCGCTGATCTCTGCCAGAGACCCGTCCCCGGCCTGAAACTGAATCGGAAGGTGGCGAAGCCGTCCTGCTTTCTCCTGACTCCTGACTCCTGACTCCTTGGGCATTCGCTATGACGTCTACCCCCCTGTCCGCCCGCGGCGCCCGCGGCGCCCACCGCCGCCGGGCGGCCGCCCCCGCGGCCTGACACGGCTCCGGCGCGGTCTCCGGCTCCGCTCCGATTCCCTCACCGCGTCGAGGATCTCGACAAGCCCGAGATCAATCTGGCGCCGCTCGGTGTCCACGCGCACGACCTGGACCGTCACCATGTCACCCAACCGGTAGGTCTTCCCGGTGTTCTCCCCGAACAACGCGTGGTCGGCATCCAGAAACCGGTAGTAGTCGTCCGCCATGCTCGAGATGTGCACCAGACCTTCCACGAAATGCTCGATCAGCTCCACGAACAGCCCGAACCCGGTCACGCCGGTCACGTAGCCGGTGAATTCGTCGCCGACCTTATCCGCCATGAACCGAACCTTCTTCCACTGGATGATCTCCCGCTCGGCCTCCTCGGCCCGACGCTCCATGGCCGACGTATGCCGTGCGATCTCCGGCAGCTCATCCCTCAACTCCTCGATGCGCTCTGGCGACGGGCCACTCCCCCGGAATTCTCGCAACAGCCGGTGCACGACGAGATCCGGGTATCGGCGAATGGGCGACGTGAAGTGCGTGTAGGTCTCAGACGCCAGACCGAAGTGGCCGGCGTTGACCGCGTCGTACTGCGCCTTCTGCATGGTGCGGAGCATCAGCAGCGCCACCGGCCGCTCCTCGGGGCGTCCGTGCAGCCGCTTCAGCAGTTGCTGGAAGTGCCGGGGCTGGACGCGGTCCGGCGGCGCCCCGAGCCCGCAGCCGAGCGTGCCCGTGAAGGCCTCGAAGTCCGCGACCTTGGCCGGGTCCGGCGGCGCGTGGATGCGAAAGAGCCCCGGTTGGTCGCGGTCGCGCAGATGCCGGGCGACCGTCTCGTTGGCCGCCAGCATGAATTCCTCGATGAGGCGATGCGCCACATTGCGATCGGCCGCCACGACGTCCTCGACCTGCCCCGCCTCGTCGAGGACCAGCTGCGTCGCCTGCAGGTCGAAGTCGATCGACCCCCGGCGCACGCGACGCGCGTGGAGCCGTCGATACACCGTCTCCATCCACTCGAACAGCGGAACCAGCGCCGCGTGTTGCCGGCGTGTCTCGGGATCGTGCGACGTCAGGATGGCCTCGACCGCGGTGTAGGTCATCCGCGCGTCGGATCGGATCACCCCGTCGTGCAGCTCGTAACGGACCACCGCCCCACGGCGATCGATCTCCATCAGACAGGACTGCACGAGCCGGTCGACGCCCGGGTTCAGACTGCACAGCCCGGTCGCGAGCGGCGCCGGGAACATGTGTAGCGCGCGTTCGGGAAAATACACCGATGTGCCGCGGGTGTACGCCGTCTCGTCGAGCGCGCCGCCTTCCTTCACGTAGTGCGCCACGTCGGCGATGTGCACGCCGAGCCAATGATGCCCGTTGGGCAGCCTCTCGAGGGTGATGGCATCGTCGAAATCTCGCGCCGTCTCCCCGTCGATGGTCACGGTCAACACCGACCGAAAATCGGTCCTGCCCCGTATATCCCGTCGCGTGACCACGTTGCCCAGCCGTTCGGCCTCCGCCACGGCGGCGGGTGAATGGGCGTCCGGGATCCGGTGTTTCCGGATGATGAGCGCGGTGTCCACACCCGGGTCCCCCAGCTCGCCGATCACTTCGACGATGTGACCGATCGGGTTGCGCGTGGGGGTGGGCCAGCGATCGATCTCGACCACCGCCATCTGGCCTGAACGCGCACCACCGGTCGCCCCGGCCGGGATCTGGATGTCCATGATCACCCGCTGGTCGAACGGCAACACGAACCCGACGCCGGTGTCGTCCACATCGTAGCGGCCGATGAGGTCGGCGTTCGCGCGCTCGAGCACCCGCACGATCCGGCCCTCGGGCCGACCGGGCGTCTGTTCCAGTCGTATCGCGACCCGGTCGCCGTGCATCGCCTGATGCAGGTTCACCCCGGCCACGAAGATGTCCTGGCGCATGCCCTCGGCGGTGTGCTCCGGCGTGACGAACCCGAACCCCCGCGGGTTGACCTGCAGCTGCCCCACGACCAACTGCATCCGGTCGGCGAGACCGTACCGGTTCCCCCGGATCCTGATCAGCTCGCCAGCTTCGACGAGCTGCATGATCCGGCGCCGGAACCGATGACGGTCCTCGGGCGGAATCGCCAGAACCTGCATCAGCTCCCGGATCGTGGCCGGATGACCGACGCGCTCGCGAATTCGCTCGACGACCTCGCCGGCGGTCCACACGCCGGACGAGCGGACAACCTTGCTCACGAACTCACACCTCGCTGGACATCTTGCGAGGGCGTCATCGTCACGTCTGAAGCAGGTTCGGGTCGCTCAGGGTCCGCGCAAGAATAACTTTCCATTTTTGGCCGCCGATCCATCCCGTCTGGCGGCGTTCCTCGTCGGTCGAATACTGCCCGCCTGCTCCCTCCTCGCGCCTTGTCAGCCGGGCGCCTCGACGCCCCACAATGGAAACTTATTCTTGCGCGGACCCTTGGTGGCCCGTGTCATGAATACGGCCGCATTCGACCGGCGCTGCATCCCAGCTGACGGCGCTAGTGGTGTGTCATTCGGTCCCGGCGGTCACCACCACCTGCAGGTCGCCGACGTTCGTGCCGGTCGGCCCGGTCCGGATCAGGTCGCCGAGCCGGTCGAAATAGGCATACGCGTTGTTCTCCGCCAGGTAGGTAGCCGCGGACGCCAATGCCAGTGACGTGGCGCGCGCCGGTGTGGTCGAGTCCACCAGCGCGCCGGCCGCATCCGTGGGACCGTCCACGCCGTCGGTACCAACACTGGCGAGCACGGCTGCGGTGCCAAGCCGGCTCATCTCGGACGCGGCCGCCAGCGCCAGTTCCTGATTCCGGCCGCCCCGACCACGACCAGAGACCGTGACGGTCGTTTCCCCCGATGACACCACGCACACCGGCCCTCCCCCCAGGTGCCGTGTCGCCGCGGCGACCCGCCGGGGATGGTCGGCACCGGCCACACGTGCCTCTCCGACGACCGGGCTCTCGAGCAGCATCACCTCGTAGCCCAAACCGCGCGCCACCGACAGCGCTCCCTCCATCGCCTGCCGCCGGCTCCCGACCACACGATACATCGTGTCGGACACCGCCGCGCTGCTCGTCTTCAGCGTTTCCGGCAGATGCCCCTCGCGGCCGCGTTCCAGGACGTCGATCACCCCCGGAGGGATCAGGTCGCGAACCCCGGAGCGGCCGACAATCGCCGTCGCCTCCGCGAAGGTGGTCGG
Source organism: Acidobacteriota bacterium (assembly GCA_015659035.1). Lineage (GTDB taxonomy): Bacteria > Acidobacteriota > Vicinamibacteria > Vicinamibacterales > UBA8438 > NP936. The sequence goes on from DQNS01000017.1 coordinate 7,980, forward strand.
GTCGACGACCGTGGGGCCAGAGCCGATGACGGCCGGGTCGTTCTCCACCGGCCCGACGACGTCGGAGATCGCCAGCGTCAGCACGCGTCCCACGGCCGCCTGCGCCAGCCGGCCGCCTTTGATCGCCGAGAGATGCTTCCGCACGCAGTTGAGCTCGTGAATCGGCACACCCGCGGCCAGCAGCATACGGGTTACCTCGACCTTCTGGCCGAGGGTCACGCCCTCGAGCGGTACGGCCAGCAGCGCCGAGGCCCCACCCGACAGCAGCACCACGAGACATCCCGACGGCGACATCTCGGCGGCGCACCGCAAGGCCTCGTGCCCCGCGTCGAGGCTGCTACGGTCGGGCAACGGATGCCCACCGGCATAACACGCGATCGGCAGCGTCGCCAATGGGCCAGGACCCGGCCCGACGGCGACACCCCGTTCGATCGGGCCGATCGACGTGGCCAGGAACCCCCGCAGCATCCCTTCGGCCGCCTTGCCGGCAGCGATGAGGGTCACCGGTCCCCCAGCGATGAAGTTTCGCACCTCGGAATCGTCGAGCGCCGCCCGCACCAGGCGCGACGGCGTGACGGCGTCGATCGCGGCCTGGACGATCTCGAACGTCTGTCGGCGAAGGAGCGAAAGGAAGCGGGGCAGGGTAACAGCAGGTCAGTGCGTGTTTGTCGGTTCCGACCAGGCGGAAAGTTTCGTCACACCATCGAACGTGCGCAGTAGACGGCTGACCACCAGATCAACATCGGCCTCGCCCTGCACGCACAGCTCGTCGACACGGGCCATTACGCGCCGCAGCGCCTCCTCCACCTCGATGATCGTGCACTCCGAGTAGGACTCGCGCTGCCGCTGGAGACACTCCTGATGTTTGAGGAACTCTTCCCGGTAGAAGTTGGCAAGAATACTATCCGCTGCGGTTGGGAACCGACGCGTATCGACCAGCAGCGGGGCGAGGTTGCTATGTGTCCGCGACATGCCCATTGCGAATCCTCAGTGTACGTGCGTGGCTTCGCCGTTGTCAACGACCGGTGGCCGGGCCCGAAGTCTCATGGCTCCCCCGAGATCTCTGCCCCGCTGCGAGTGCTGCGCGCCGCGACCAGCCCGCCCACACACCCCACCACCATCCCACCCGCGACCAGGAGGAGCCCCATGTCGGGTGGCAAGAACCGCACGGCGTCCACACCCAGTACCTGGGCGGCCGTCTCCCCGTACCATGACTCGCCAACCGCGAACCCGACACGCAGCACCAGCAGCGCCGCGAGGGCACCGATACCCCCCTGCAACACCCCCTCGAGCACGAAGGGCCCCCGCACGTAGGTCAGCGGTGCGCCGACCAGTTGCATGATCTCGATCTCGTCTCGCCGTGCGAAACACGCGAGCCGGACCACATTCGCGACGCTCAACGCGGCGGCCACGACCAGCACCAGAACGACCACCCGTCCGACACCGCGCAGGAGCCCCAGCGCCGAGATGATCCGCTCGATCCAGGTCTGGTCGAACCGCACCTCCTCGACACCGCTCGCACCCTGCAGCACGCTGGCGAGGCGTTCCACGGCGGCCGCGTCACCGACGTCCGGATTCAGACGCACCTCGAACGACGCCGGAAACGGGTACGCCGTCACGTGTTCGGTGACACCACCCAGATCGGCAAAATCCCGACGGAAACGGGAGAGCGCCTCTGCCTTGGACACGAACTCGTGGTCGGTGACCAGTTCGCTCTCGCGCAACATCTGCTCGACCACCGCGCGTGCCTCCGGCGTGACATCATCGCGCACGTAGACCGACATCTCGGCCGCTGCGGTCCACCGGACCAGCAACTGCTCGACGTTCCAACTCACCAGCAACAACGCTCCGAGGACGACCAGCGCCGCGGCGATCGTCGCCACCGACAGCGAGTTGGATCGCCGCCCCCGCCACAGGCTTGTGACCGCCTCCTCGAAGCTGTAGCGCAGCACCCTCACATTCTCATCCCGTCTCGTCGTCGGCCTGCGTCAAGGCGTCGTCGATGCTCGCGAGCCCCGGCTGGTCACATCCTGCCGGTGCTTTCCTCCACGCCGAAGTACGCCTGGCCTCCGATCGCCGGTGACTCCTCCGTGATCACGCCGTGCTCGAGCATGATCGCCCGCCGGCCCACCTGGCGGATCAGCTCGCGATCGTGTGTCGCCACGACGACCGTCGTGCCGCGGGCGTTGATCTCCCTGAACAGATTCATGATCTTCAGCGCCAGATCGGGATTGAGGTTGCCGGTTGGCTCGTCGGCCAGCACCATCATCGGGTCGTTGATGAGCGCGCGTGCGATCGCAACTCTCTGCTGCTCGCCGCCGGATAGCTGAGATGGGTAGGCATCCACTCAATGCTCGAGCCCGACCCACTTCAGCACCTGCTCCGCCTTGCGACGCTGCACGGTCGGGGCTACGCCCATGACCCGTGCAACGAACGTGGTGTTTTCGAGAACCGTCATCCGCCCGATGAGCTTGAGGTCCTGGAAGATGAACCCGACGTGCCGTCGATACGCCTGGGTCTCGCTGGCACCCATCAACGCCAGGTCCTCGCCGTCGACGATCAGTCGACCGTCCGACGGGCGCTCCTGGCACAGGAGCAGCCGGAGCAGCGTCAACTTGCCGGCGCCGCTCGCGCCGGTCAGGAATACGAATTCGCCTTTGCCAATGACGAGAGACAGGTCACGCAGTGCGTAGATGTTACGACCGTAGGCCTTGGAAAAATGCTGGGCCTCTATCACTCTAGTGTCCTGTGACAGAGATTGGGGGAAGAAGTCCTGGCCGCGAGCCTGTCATACAGGACACTGACAGGCGAGAGTCCAACCGCAGACGTCTGGCGGGGTATCCCGCGTGTCGGTGCCGGCCGACGCATGACCCGATTGTGCCCGCGCTCTGACGCAGCTTCCGCCAAGCCTTGGTGCGACTACACACCATATTTTGGCGAGCATAGCACGGCGCGCGCGGGCTGCCCGTGGTCACAATCCAGCGAAAGTCCCGCCGCTTTCACTCGTCGGTACGAGGCGCAGCTTCGCGATCCGTCAGCATACGTCGCAGCAGCTCGTTCGTCATTCTGGGGTTCGCCCGGCCCCGCGTCGCCCGCATCACCTGACCGACCAGAAACCCGAGCGACCCCTCGTTGCCACGGCGAAACCGGGCAACGGCGTCCTGGTGTTCCGCGATGACACGCGTCACGACATCGCCTAACTCGCCTTCGTCCCCGATCTGGGACAGCCCTTCCGCGCGGACGATGTCCCCGGCCTCCCGGCCCGACCCGTACATGCGCTCGAAGACGTCCTTGGCTGCGCTCCGGTTGATGACGCCGGTGTCGATCAGGCGAATCAGCCCGCCGAGCGCGGCGGGCGTGACACCGACCGCCTCGATGCCGGCGCCCTCCACCTTGAGCCGGCGCGTCACCTCCCCCATGACCCAGTTGCTCGCCGCCCTCGGGTTGCCCGCGGACGCGGCCGTGTCCTCGAAGAACCGCGCCAGCTCCTCGGTCTCCGCTATCTGCGCCGCGTCAGCCGCCGGCAGCCCGTAGTCACGGATGAAGCGCTGCTTGCGGGCCTCCGGTAGCTCCGGCAGCGTGGCGCGCACGTCGGCAATCCAGGTGTCGGATACCTCCACCGGCGGCAGGTCGGGGTCCGGAAAATACCGGTAGTCGTGTGCCTCTTCCTTGCTGCGCATCGACACCGTACGGCCGGCCACCTCATCCCACAGGCGAGTCTCCTGCACCACGTGACCGCCCGCACCGAGCAGCTCCGTCTGGCGCACCAGCTCGTGCGCAAGGGCCCGTTGGAGAAACCGGAACGAGTTGATGTTCTTCACCTCGACCTTGACGCCGAGCGCCGACTCCCCAGCGGGCCGGACCGAGACATTGGCGTCGCACCGCAGGCTGCCCTCTTCCATGTTGCCGTCGTTGACACCGATCGCGAGCAGGATGACGCGCAACCGAGCGAAGAAATCGGCTGCCTCGCGCGGGGCACGGAGATCGGGGTGGGTCACGATCTCGATCAAGGGTACGCCGCTGCGATTGAAGTCCAGCTGCGTGTGCCGATCACCATCGCTGATGGCCGTATGAAGCGACTTCCCAGCGTCCTCCTCGAGGTGCACCCGGATGATCCGCACGGCGTGCGGCCCGTCGTCGGCCACATAGACCAGCTCGCCATCGGTCGCCAACGGGTGCTCGTACTGCGAGATCTGGTAGCCCTTCGGCAGATCAGGATAGAAGTAGTTCTTGCGCGCGAAGATCGAGCGGCGCTGGATCGTGCAACCGAGCGCCAGACCGGCACGCACCGCCAACTCGACGGCACGACGATTCAGCACCGGCAGGGCGCCGGGCAGCCCGAGACAGACCGGGCACACGTTCACGTTCGGGGCGGCGCCGAACCGTGTGCGGCACCCGCAGAAGATCTTCGTGTCGGTCAGAAGCTGGGCGTGGATCTCGAGGCCGATGACCGGCTCGACCCCGGCAGCAGTCGCATCGGATTCAGCCATCGGTGCGGTAGACAACTGCAGGGTTTTGTGACAGCCGGACTTTCACCCCAGACTGCTAGCGAAGCTGCGCCTCAGACCGACAAGTGAAAGCGGTGCGCAGCCTCGCTATACCGACGCGCCTGCTCGGGGTCCCGCCGCCACCACATCCGCCGTCGCAGACCCGGCGAACGCCTCGAAGTTCTGCGCGAACATGGCCGCCAACTTCCCGGCCTGCGCGTCGTAGTCGGCCCCGTTCGCCCACGTCTGCCGGGGACGCAACACCTCCGCGGGCACCCCGGGGCAGGTGACCGGCACCTCGACGTTGAAGACCGGGTCGGTCTCATACGCCACGTCGTCCAGATCGCCGGCCAGCGCCGCGGCAATCAGCGCGCGCGTGTGTGCGATCGGCATGCGATGACCGACACCGAACGGACCACCGGTCCAGCCGGTGTTGACGAGCCATGCCGTCGTCCCGTGGGCCGCGAGCCGCTCACCGAGCAGTGACGCGTAGGTCGTGGGCGGCCAGACCATGAACGGCGCGCCGAAGCAGGTGCTGAACGTCGCCGTCGGTTCGGTGACGCCATGCTCCGTGCCGGCGACCTTGGCTGTGTAGCCGGACAAGAAGTGATACATCGCGCCCGCCGGGGTCAGCCGGGCAATCGGCGGGAGCACGCCGAAGGCATCCGCCGTCAGCATGATGACGTGCGGTGGATGGCCGCCCTGGCCCGACGGCACGAACGAGTCGATCGCCGAAAGCGGGTACGCGCCCCGGGTGTTCTCCGTCACCGAGTCGTCATCGAGATCGAGCCGACGGGTGACCGCGTCCACCGTCACATTCTCGAGCACCGTGCCGAACCGGCGGGTCGTGGCGTAGATCTGCGGTTCGGCGTCGGCCGACAACCTGATCATCTTCGCGTAGCAGCCGCCCTCGAAGTTGAACACGCCCTGGTCGCTCCACCCGTGCTCGTCATCGCCGATCAGCCGTCGCGTGGGGTCGCTGGACAGCGTGGTCTTCCCGGTCCCGGACAGCCCGAAGAACAGGGCCACGTCGCCTCCGGCACCGACGTTCGCCGAACAGTGCATCGGCATCACCCGTCGTAGCGGCAACAGATAGTTCATCACGGTGAACACCGACTTCTTGATCTCCCCGGCATAGCCGGTTCCGCCGATCAGCACCAGCCGCTTGGAGAAATCCAGCAGAACGAACACGTCCGAGTTGGTCCCGTGCGCGGTGGGATCCGCGTGACACGAGGCGGCGTTGATCACCGTCAACTCGGGCCGATGGCCGTCGAGCTTCGCCCGGTCCGGCTCGGTAATGAACATGTGCCGCGCGAAGAGTCCATGCCACGCGCGCTCGGTGACCACGCGGATCGGGAGCCGGTAGGCCGGGTCCGCACCGGCATAGCAGTCCTGCACGAACAGATCCTTGCCACGCAGGTGCTCGATCACGGCCTGGTGCACCGCCTCGAACTTATCCGCGGCGATCGGACGGTTCACGTCACCCCAGGCGATGTTGGCCGAGCTCGACGGCTCATCGACCAAGAACCGATCCCGCGGCGACCGCCCTGTGTGCGCGCCGGTGCGGCAGACGAGCGGCCCATCGACGGCGACGATCCCCTCGCGGCGGGCCACAGCCTCCTCATAGAGCGCGGCGGTCGACAGGTTCCAGTAGACCGACGCGGGGGCGACGATGCCAAGCGCTTCCAAACGGTTGTCTGTAGTCACGTTTCCAATCCACCTGACCCGCGGTATCTCCAGCCGAACATCCGCCCCGCGGTGTGGCGACATCGTACGATTCGGTCCCGACCGCGTCAAATATGCCCATCCGGGCATTGTGACCGTGCTGAACTGAAGGCTCGACATCTCCCAAGGGTGCCAAGCACGTTTTCATGACACGCGGAGATGTCTAGCAACCCGTGTAGCGGGGCTGTAAGAAAAGCTTCTGCTAGCGAGGCGGCGCCGTCTTGCGGAGTGCACCAACGGACCCGAGCGACCGATAGACACCCCGTGATGAGCAGACCGACCAAGCCGCCCCGGTCGTGGTCTTGGACCACGACGCTGCTCGTCCTGGCGCTCGCTGCCGGCACGACCCGTTGCGCCACAACGCCACAGTCTTCTCCGCAGCCGCCGGGGCCTCCGCCGGCCGCCACGCTGACGCTGCGGGTCGAGGTCGCCGATGCCGGCGATTACCGAATCCAGACGATACGGCTCGAGGACTACGTTCGCGGCTCGGTCCCGGCCGAGATGCCGCTCGCTGAAGGGGACGCGGCCGTTGCCGACCGGCTCGCGCGTCTCCAGGCGATCCTCGCCCGGACCTACGCACTCGCCAACCGGGGTCGCCATGCGGACGACGGGTTCGACCTCTGTTCGACCACGCACTGCCAGGTCTACAGACCGCCGGACCAGCAACCGGCCGCGGTCGCCCGGCTCGTTGCCACCGCCGTCGACCGGACCCGCGGGCTGATCATCAACGACGGGAACGGCCCGATCCAGGCGCTGTTCCATGCTGACTGCGGCGGCCACACCAGCTCGGCCACCGCCATCTGGGGCGGACCGGCTCCCGCGTATCTCGCCGGTGTCCGCGACAGCGTCTGCGTGACGACCCCTCGCGACGACTGGCGTCTGGCCCTCAACCGCGACCATCTGCGGCGAATCCTCAACACCACGTCGGACACCGCGGTGGGGCGGCGCCTCGACCAGATCGCGGTCGTCAGCCGGGACCCCGCGGGCCGGGCAACCCGTGTCAGCGTGGCTGGCGAGAAACACCTCGTCGTGCGAGGAGAGCGCCTGCGGGCCGTGATCAGCAGGCAGCTCGGTCCGCGCGCGTTCCGCAGCGCGCGCTTCAGTGTGGAACAGCAGGCCGACCGGATCCTGTTCTCTGGTCAGGGGTTCGGCCACGGCGTCGGGTTGTGTCAGACGGGCGCGATCGTCCGGGCACGCCGGGGCGAATCGGTCGACGCAATCCTCACGCATTACTATCCCGGAACCTGGCTCGAACCCCATCCCGCCACAGCCGCCCAGCCGGCCGCCTCCGACCTCCGGCACCGTCCGCCCATTACCCGCCGCTAGCCCGTATCGGGCTACGAGAGCCTTGTTGCAGCACTTCCCGGATCTTGCCGAGTAGGGCGTCCTGCGTGAACGGCGGCAGTAGAAAGGCCCGGCGGATCAGCGTTCGAATGGCCGGTTCATCCTCGACCAGGAGAATCGTCGGGAACTGCGAGCGCGCTTGGACTGGGTCGCTCACGCGTCACTCTCGATCGGTCGGGGAGCCGTCTAGGCTAGCAGCCCGTGGTAAAAGTCTCGCTGCGTTCGATCGGCGCTGCATCGCCAGTCTCGGGGCAACGCCGGCCTTGCACCCCGAACTGCCAGGGCGAATCAGGACCGTTCGCCCAAGACGGGCCGCCTGCACCTGTATTATAATGACCGTGAATCAAGACGGTAAACGAAACAGACGGTAGCACGTATGACACAAAGAGGGCTTCGCGAGGCCGCCACGGGCGACCATCGCGCTGGGGCCGAGACCGATCTCGCCGCCGAGGTCAAGCGTCTGCTTGCCGGCGGCCGGCGGGAAGAAGCGGCAGAACGGTTTGGCGCAATCATCGATCGGCAGCAGCGCCGGGCGGCACGGATCGCCTACCACTATCTGCGTGATCCCGCGGAGGTGGACGAGGTGGTCCAGGACGCCTTTCTCAAGGCCTTCCTGCACCTGCCGTCCTTTCGCGAAGATCTGTTCTTCGAGCTATGGTTTACGCGCATCCTGGTCAACGCCTGTCTCGATCGCCTGAAGGCGAAGGCACGCCGCGCACGGTGGCTGGTCCAGAGCGACGCCCGCGACACCCTGGCGGCCGACGGCCCACCGAGCAACGACCCGTCGCCCGAGGCGACGCTACTGGCCAAGGAACGCCGAACCCATCTGATGGCCGCCATCGACCGGCTGCCCACCCGGCAGCGCACCGCGGTCATCTTGAGCCACCTCGAAGGCGGTACAGCACGGGAAGTCAGTGTCGTCATGGGGCTGAACGAGTCGACGGTACGGGTACACCTGTTTCGGGCGATCCGGAAGCTACGGGATCTGCTCGACCGGGACGGGTGGATAGCACGCGGACGGTCCGCGCCCGATCGCACCTCACGGCGTGCAGTGCGATCCGAGCCTAGCAGTCTGCGGTGAAAGTCGCGCATCGCAACGGTCGTCGAGATCGACGCCGCGCGCGAGCAAGGCGAGACGAGGGAGCGTACCGGCAGTGTTCGACCCCGCTGGGTAGCAGTTCAGCGCCGGCCTGTGGCGGATGCAGCGCCAGCCGAATGCAGCGGGACTTTCGCCACGGGCTACTAGGGTAGGCAGTCAGACGCACGACTGTTAATGATTGATGGTTTGATGTGATGATGACTGGGCCAGGCGGGTTCTTGCAGCGGCTGTGGCGGCGACTCCCCCAGCGGCATCTTTCGGAAGACCGCCTGCTGGCCCTGGCGCTGGGTACTCCGGACAAGTCGACGCGAACGGCCATGCTGGTGGCGAGTCATCTCCAGACCTGTGGGCCGTGCGGACACCGGTTCAAAATGCTGACGGCGCTGCTCAAGGCCATACCGAAGGAGGCCGACGCCGGGTTCAGGGATGTATTTACACCGCAGCGACTCCAGGCCCAGCGCGCACGGATCGAGCATCGCCTGGCGCATCTGGTGGGAGCCGTCGAACCGGCTCGGGTGCTCGCGTTCCCCTTCTCCTGCCAGCCGCTCAGACAGTTCGACATCGGTCCGGGCCGCTGGATCGCGGCGGCAGCCGCGATCGGGTTACTGCTCGGGGTCACCGCAGGACAACTCATCCACTATCACCCGGTCGCGACTGGGACCGCGATCGCCGCCGACACGACTGCTGATGCGGCCAGGTCCGCCGCCTTCGACGACCCGGCCAGGACCTTCGACATGACCGGCACCGTCGAGCTCCCGCCAGTCGACGTCGACAGCCAGACGCAGGCGGCTGAACTCACCCTGGTCGAGTTTGGGCAGCTGATGGAAGAAGAGGGGTTCCTCAGCACCCTCGACTTCGCGCTGACCAGCTACCAGGTGTCCGAGCTCGCATCGATCGATGCGCTGACACCGCGCGTCCGCGACCTCTCCATCAACATCCGGTGACGACTGGTCCTGCCGCAGTGCCGGCGCCGATGTTCCGCAAGGGGCTCGCGCTGAAGAAGGAGGTCGCCGGTCAGCTGGCCGCCGACTACCACAGCGCGCTCATCGACCGGATCAGGGCCGCCGACTACCAGTGGCACAAGGAGCGGCTGCGCGTCCATCTCGCTCGCGAGTTCGGGTTCTGCTACGGAGTCGACCGGGCGGTGGACTACGCGTATCAGACGCGCCGGCGGTTCCCGGAACGGCCGATCTATCTGACCGGCGAGATCATCCACAACCCACAGGTGAACGGCCGGCTGCGCGCTGCCGGGATACGATTCCTGAGTGACCCCGAAGAGGACCTGAACAGCCTGGGCCCCGACGCCGTGGTCATCCTGCCGGCGTTCGGCGTCACGATCGCGACGCTGACCCAGCTCCAGCGCCAAGGCTGCACGCTCGTTGACACGACCTGTGGGTCGGTGCTCAACGTCTGGAAGAACGTGCACCGGTACGCGCGTGACGGCTACACCGCCATCATCCACGGCAAGGTCCGACACGAGGAGACACAGGCCACCGCCTCGCAGGTTCTGCAGTTCCCGACCGGACGCTCGCTGGTCGTGCTCGACCGTGCCGAAGCCGGGATCGTGTGCGACTTCATCCGTCATGGCGGCGACGAGGCGCTGTTTTCAGCCCGGTTCGCCGAGGCCATGTCACCGGGGTTCGTCCCACATCGCGACCTGCAGCATGTCGGTCTCGCCAACCAGACGACGATGCTGATGACCGAATCGCTGGCGATCGCAGAGATGCTCCGACAGGCGATGGTCGATCGATACGGGGACACCGGCCTGGACACTCGTTATCGCGCGTTCGACACGATCTGCAGCGCCACCCAGGACCGGCAGGATGCGATCATGGCGTTGCTCGAAGACTCGGACCTGGATCTGATGATCGTCATCGGCGGCTACAACAGCAGCAACACCCGCAACCTGGCACGGCTGGCGCGCCAGCGGGTCCCCACCTATCACATCGCCGACGCCACCGGTCTCATGTCCAGCCGCGAGCTCAGACACCGTCCCGTGGACACGGGGCAGCCGGCTCCGGGTGCGGTGGTGGCCGAGGCGCGCACGGTGGACTGGCTGCCGGGCGAACGGGTCGTCACCATCGGTCTGACGGCCGGCGCGTCGACCCCGGATGCTATCGTCGGACAGGTGGTCGAGCGACTTGCGATGTTCGCCGTCGAGATCGGTTGACCTGGTAGCGTGGGGCCTCCGCCTCGAGCCCAGGAAACGGGCCTCCACGTGGCCCGTTTGGGCCGAATCAGGAACGGTTGCCGGAGCGCGGCGCCAGGGACTTGTGCACCAAACCTGGCCCCCGGTAAACGCTTCCCATGTGTCTGAAGTATTGCCAGAATAGAGGTCGAGATCCCCTTCTCAAGGAGGGATGCTGA
>DQNS01000033.1 GCA_015659035.1 Acidobacteriota bacterium
AACAGGCGCGGATTGACGGTGTGCAAGATGGCGCCCATGCCCGACACGCCGTAGTAGAGCTCGAAATGCCGGTAGCCGTTCCACGCCACGGTGCCGACGCGATCGCCAGGGTGGACGCCGAGCGTGGCGAGCGCGTTGGCGACCCGCTTCGAGCGCGCCTGGGCGTCACGATAGGTGTAGCGGTGAATAGGTCCTTCGATCGTGCGCGACACGATCTCGGTGTCGCCGTGATACAGCGCCGCGTGATCGATGATCGACGAGATCAACAACGGCCTGTCCATCATCAATCCCAGCATGCCATTCTCCTTTGTGTCCTGTCTGAGAGACGCCACGGCCGGCCTCGGCAAGGCAAAACGACAAAAAATACCGGCAGTTTATGTGACTGAGGAACAATCCGCCGCCACGGCTTCGGCGAGACCGGCCATAGCCCGGGGACACACGGGCCGGGCGGCGGCTGGCCTAGCCAGGCGGGATGCAGCGGACCCTTCGGAGAAGTCTAGCGGTCCCGCGCCTCCTCGACACGGGCGCCACCGAGCGCGTTCGGCACCGAGTAGTTCCCTTCGTGGCAGGCGTACTCGAACTGCAGGTAGTCGTCGTCGCGGTTGAACGGAAAGGCGGCGGACCACGGCGCGGTGTAGGTTTCGGCATCATCCATCGTGACCGAATAGCGCAGCATATCCGGACCGACGAGACTGAACCGTTCGACGATCCGTTGCGCCTCGGACTGACGCGACCGGATACCGGCCGACGGACCGCGTATGTTCTGAACCGCCCGGAAGTTGGTCGACTCGACGATCAGCGTGTTGCCTTCCCAGTGGCCACGCGGGTCGCCCTCCCACTGCCGGATGTCGGTGTCGACGTGCGGGCTGTCGCCGACCGGAATGATCCGCGCGTTGTGGATCATCTCGCTGAGAATGACAACGTAGCCGGGGGACTGCAGGATGAGCGTGCCGTTGTTGTACTCGGTGGGCATCATCATACCGAGCACGCCGCGGGAGATGCACCGGTCACCCGACTCCATGTTCCCGGCCGCATCGTGGAGCTCGGCCATGTTCATGGCGATCGATTCACGGGCGTTCGCCGTACGCTCCGGGATACGACCGGTGGGCGGATCGACGATCAGCGCGGGCTGACCGATATCGACCGGGGTCTCCCAGTACCAGTCGAACCAATAAAAGTGGTATCCGCCGACGCCACGCGAGTTCTCGTGCCCACGCCACTCGGACGCCGCGATCCTCCCCTGGCCTCGTGCCTCGGCCCGCGCCTGGAGCTCGTCCGCCGAGATGTCATCCCGCCCGGTCAGCTCCGCCGGGAGCTCGAGCGGCGTGAACATCGCATTCGAGTTGTTCCACATGCCGGTGATGTTCGGCTGCCCGTCTGCCAGACGCTCGGGCGTCCAGGTCTCGGACGACTCGGCCGCGGATCGGTTCTGCGCGGTGGCCGGCACGCCGAGGGTGAGCACGAGCGCGCCAACGAGCGCGACCACAGCGACCGACAAAAAGATCAAACGGTTCATTGCGTGTCTCTCCATGGTCCGTTCGTGGCGGTCCTGGACCCGAGGCATCGTTGGGTCGGGTCGCTTCTGTGGCGCGGGCCTTCCCGCCTCCGCCAAGAAGGCTACGGGCGGGCGCGCCGAAGCTCGCTCGGAACGGTGGAGCGAGCGAAGGGGGGGCAAGCCTGCAAAGTCCGGCTCAAGCCGTGCCCCACGGATATCTGCCAATCACCGCACGGTCACCGTCACGTCGATCGGCGTCGTATTGATCGAATCGTCGGCGTAGCCCCGCAGCACGTGGGTGCCGCGTTCGGTGAAGCTGACCGTCGTCACGACCTCGCCGGCGCGGCCACCCTCGACCGACATGCCCATCGGGTCGAAGGTGACGGCCCCGGGCCCGCGGTAATGGACCCACGTCACGGCGAGACCGGTCTCGCCGGCTAGGCGCGCTTTGACCACCGCCTGGTTGGTGGGGTGAGGCCGCCGCGCCCTCCGGCGGGCGGCGGCCCGCCGCGCGGCCGCTTGCGGGTCGTCATCATCATCATCATCAGAGGCCTCGTTGCGGCGCGGTCGCGGCCCGGGAATCCCATCATCGCTGATGACCGCCGTCAGCGTCAGCGTGTCTGGGAGCGTAACGGTCAGGTCGGTCCCGCCGGGCAGGGTAATCCTTGGACGCTGATTATCGGCCGGCGCCCCCCTAGCCCCCATGCCGCGGTTGTTCCGTATCACGCCGTCATCGATTTCCCAGTTGGGCCAGAGCGACCCGAACGCCTGGTCGGTGCGACCGTTGGAGGTCAGCGTCCAGACCAGGTCCTTCTCACCCCAATCGGCCGGCACCTGCACCCTGAACACGAACTGCTGGCGACGCGTGTAGAAGCGTGTCGGCTGGCCGCGATCGGCCGGACCCGGTTCGAACGCGTTGTTCGGACCGATCGGTGCGTGCGGCATCTCCTCATAGTTGCGGTTCATGTACCCGAACACCATGGTGAAGGTACCGTCGGCGTTCCGCTCCCACCCTTCGAACACCGGAGCGACGTTCTGCCCCCGGTCGAAGTGGATCTGCGCGTTCGCCCCGGTTGCCGTAGCCAGAGCTAGGAGCGGCGCCAGCGCACAGATCAGGGCGCGTGAGATGCCTCTCGTCATCGCCCCTCAGTCGTTGTCGTTGTTGGTCTTCGCCTGGCGCTCTTCGACCGCCGCGGCAAACTCCTCGTCATCGAGCTCGTAGTAGCTCGTCCACGTGAAGCTCATGTCGTCGCTCGACCGCTGACCGAAGCCGGCCCAATTCCGCGGATCGGGGTTCCACCGGTTGGCGGACGAGTTGTCGTGCCACGTGATGGTGTGGAGCATTGTCCCCTTCGGCAACAGCGGCTGCACGTCGTCGGCGTAGTTGTAGACGATGTGCCAGCCGAAGTCCCAGGTGGCGCAGCTGATCGTCTCGGTGTTGCCGTCGGGCAAGATCGCCTCGATGCACTGGCGCTTCCCGCGATTGTGGAGGTGGGGCTGGAACCCGGTCAGGCGGATGTTCGTGGTGAACGGATGGTAGCTGTCGTGCCGGATGTTGTCCTCGCCCGGCGGAATGTCGAGATCGAAGTTCTGCGCCAGCGCTCTCGAGAACAGCTCCTTCTCCGGTTCCTCCCCCTTCGGATACAACGTCAGACCGACGCTGGTCCGATCGGTGGTGTCCTTACCGATCGAGGCGTAGTGCAGGTTGAAACGGATGATGGAACCGGCCTTGACCAGACGCCCGGTCCCCGGGGGGAAGACGTCGCCGTTCTTGCCCTGCGCGTACTCGTTGAGGAAGTCCCCCGTGTCGGCATCCTCCGTCTCCTGGAGCCGCGTGACCGCATGATGCACCACCGGGAAGCCTTCAGCCGACGGCTTTGTTTCGACCGCCTTGATCCACCGATCCTCAGTCAGCCCGGTTTCGGAAAAGAAGTCGCCCCACCAGTTGGCGCCCTCGGCCGGCACGACGAACGGCTCCGGGATCGGGATGATCAAGTCGGGCTCACCGATGTGCCACCGGTCGCGGTCGGCGAACTCGCGCGACGGCGGCATGTCGCCGGGATTCCCGCGCGGTGCACCGGCGTCGACCCACGCGACGAGGGTCGCGATCTGAGCGTCGCTCAGCGACCGGTCGTACTTGAAGCCCTGGACGCCGACGTTCTTGTCGATATACCAGGGCGGCATCGTTCGCGTCGAGACCTTGTCCTTGATGGCGCGAGCCCAGGGTCGCGTCTCCTCGTAGGTCATCAGCGACATCGGCGCGATGGCGCCGTCTCGATGGCAGGTCTGACACGAACCCTGGAGGATCGGCGCCACGTCTTTCGTGAACGTCACCTCGGCGCTCTGTCCGTATGCGGTCGCGGGCGTCATGATCGACAGGGTCGACATGATGAGCAGCGCAAACACGACAATACCGAGCGAGCCGAACGACGGGACTCTGATGCTTGACTGCATGGGCACACCCTCCTGTACACCTGTTAGCCTGCTCCCCTGTCGCGCGCTTGTCAAGCGCGATTGGTACCGCCTTCGAGCGACAGACTTACCGCCCGGCGGCGTCGGCTTCAGTTTCCTTCGCGCGTGCACCGGCGAGGATGACGTCCATCGCGTAGTTCCCCTCGTGGCAGGCGTACTCGTACACCGGTTCCGGGTTGCGCTGCATCGGCACTTCGTATTTCCACGGCCGCGTCCAGGTTGTCGGATCGTCGACCGTCACCTCATACATCAGCACATCGGGCGACACGCGGGTGAAGCGCTCCGTCAGGTGCAGGTCGGCGCTCGCGCCGCCGCGCATGAAGCTGGTCTCGCGGAGGAAATTGACCGTCTCGACGACGAGCGTGTCGCCCTCCCAGCGCCCGCGTGCATCGCCGGTCCACTGGCGCAGGTCGACGTGCGGCCGTCCATCGAGCGGCACGACCCGGACGTTGTGGTTCATCTCGCTGAGGAGCACCACGGTGTCGGGTGTCTGAAAGAGCTGCACGTTGTTGTTGTAGCCGCCCGGCGTCATCGGCGGTCCCGAATTGAACCCGGTGATGCATCGGACCTGCAGCCCGTTCGGGCCCAGATCATCGACCCATCCGCCGGGCGCCGGCTCGTGCGGACCGGTGTTCTCTCTCGCCTCCGCTTCGGACGCGCGTTCCCGCTCCGCCTCGGGCGTCAACGGGGGAATCCGTCCGTCGGGCGGGTCGATCACGAGCGAGGTGCGTCTGGTCCCGATGACCGAGTCGCCGCGATCGAACCAGAAGGTGTTGTAGTTGCCCACGATGTCGGCCGGCACCTCGTCGTCACGCCCGGCGTTCTCTGCGGCTCGAATCTGCTCCAGCTCGGCCGCTTCCTCGTCGGTCAAGAACTCCTTCTCGGCAAGGTCGGCCGGCCGCTGCATCGGTGTGATGGTCCGAAAGTCCCAGACGCCCTGCAGATCCGGCTGCCCCCACGCCGTGCGAGGCACGTCGGCTTGCGCGGCGGAAGAAACCGGTGCGAACACGACGAGCGCCACGACTGTCAGCGAAACCGCGAGACATCGGCTGGTCATCTAATACCTCCTCAGCTGCTAACGTCCTCGGAATCCCTGCTATCTCTAGCCAGTCGAAACCAAGGATAGCATGGTCGACTAGACTCCTTGAACAACGTTTCGTGACAATTGAGTCAAGTTGTGATCGTGTTTTTTGCTGTCACCACGACAGCCTCTGTTCAAGGCGTCTAGCCCCCCCGTAGCGGGGCTGTGAGAACAACTCGGCTAGCGAGGCGAAGTCAACCGGGTCGGAACGGTCTGAGGCGGAGCCTCGCTAGACGATACCCGTGGAGACACGCCGTCGCGCTTGGGCACGCGACCCACACGGTCAGAACGCAAGGAGACATGCATGTCGACGCACGCGCGCGCCTATAGCAGTCCGTGGTGAAAGCCCGGTGTCGCACCGAGACCGGTGATACGCGCGGCTGCCAAGACGCGACGAGGAAGCATACCGGCAGTATTCGACCGAGAAGTCACGCAGACAGGCGGGATGCAGCGCCGGTCGAATGCAGCGAGACTTTCACTAGCGGGATGGCGCATCGAGGAGACAGCGTGTAGATTAGATCAGATCGGGAGAAGGTGATCCACGTAGACAGTCTGGAGGCATCCATGTTCATAGGGTTTACACACACACGGTATTCGCACGCGTCCGGCGCCCTGATATTGGCGTTGGCGTTCGTCACGGTTGTCGCGGCGGGCCCTGCCATGGCACAAGGTTCGGCCAATGACCTGCGCGCGGGGTATCTCGCCGATTTCGACACGATGCAGACCAAGTTCAAGGAACTGGCCGGCGCCATGGACGCCGACACCTATGGCTGGCGACCGATGGACGGCGTCCGGTCGGTGAGCGAAGTGTTCATGCTGATCGCCGCGGAGAACTACTTCGTACCGTCCGCCTGGGGTGCCGCGCCACCGGACGGGATCACGCCCAGTTTCGGGTTGTTCGAGGAGTTGGCCGTGGTCACCGACAAGCGCGACGTGCTCGCCGCCCTCGAGAAGTCGGCCACGTACCTGCTCGAGGCGGTCGGCAGTCTGTCCGACGCACAGATGGGGGAAACCATTCGGATGTTCGGACAGGAAGGCGTCCTGCAGGCATCGCTGCTTCTGGTCGTGGGTGACATGCACGAGCACCTCGGGCAGGCCATCGCATACGCCCGCATGAACGAGGTGGTTCCACCGTGGACCGCGCGGCAGGGCCAGTAGCACGCACCCCGGCGCCCAGAGATCAAACCTAGATCTGTCCCCATGCCGGTTCGGCGTGGCGGACGATACGGACAATGAGGATGAAGTTGCGATCGAACGTGTGCCTTACCCTGTCCCTTGTCTGCGTGCTCCTCGTGGGCGCGTCTCCCGTCTTCGCCCAGCCGCAGAGCCGTCCGGCGACTCCGGTGACACCGGTAGCAGATGTCGAGCTGGCGGCCCAGGCCTCCGGCAGGGTTGCACACGCCGTGAGGGTCGAAGACCCGCCGACGCTCGACGGCGACGTGCTCGGCGACCCGGCGTGGGCCGCGGTGGAGCCGGTCAGCGGGTTCCACCAGAGCGCTCCCGATGAGGGGCAACCGGCCACGGAGCGGACCGAGGTGCGCGTCGTGTTCACGGGAGACACGATCTACTTCGGCATCGTCTGCTACGACCGGGACCCCTCCGGCATCATCGTGAGTGACAGCCGTCGCGACTCGTCGATGAACAACGCCGACAGCTTTCAGATGGTGCTCGACACGTTCAGCGACCGGCAGAACGGCTTCGTCTTCGGCACATCGCCGGCGGGCCAAGAATACGATGGCCAAGTAATCAACGAGGGCGGCGCACGTAGCTTGTTTGGAGGAGGTGGAGGCGGGGGGTTTTCCCGCGGGAGCGGCGGAGGCTTCAATCTGAACTGGGATGGGGCGTGGCAGGTGCGCACGACTATCTCCGATATCGGCTGGAGTGCCGAGTTTGCCATCCCGTTCCGGACCATTCGATACCCCGCGCGCGAGATCCAGTCCTGGGGCGTCAACTTCCAGCGAAACATTCGCCGCCGGAACGAAACGGCGTTCTGGGCGCCGCTCCCCCGGCAGTACAACCTCTACCGCGTGTCGCTGGCCGGACAGCTCGCGGGCGTGACGACGCCGGCCGGCTCCACCGGCAATCTGCAGCTGACGCCGTACATGGTCGGTGAAGTCGCCACCCGCGATGCGGAACCGGACCGGGATCCGCTGGCGCTCGGCGACTTCGGGCTCGACCTCAAGTACAGCGTCAACTCCGGCCTCACACTCGACGCCAGTTACAACACCGACTTCGCACAGGTGGAGGTCGACAACCAGCAGATCAACCTCGACCGGTTTAGCCTGTTCTTCCCTGAGAAACGGCCGTTCTTCCTCGAGAACGCCGGGGTATTTGCGGTGAACAATGAAGGCAGCGCCAGCGGGCAAGTGAATCCGCAGACGGAGCTCTTTTTCAGTCGGCGCATCGGGGTCAGCGATACCGGTGCACAAATTCCGATCCTCGGGGGCGCGCGTCTGTCGGGCAAACTGTCAGACGACGTGACAGTCGGCTTCATCAACATGCAGACGAAATCGGTAGACGGGACGGCGCCGGCCAACAACTTCACGGTGGCCCGGATGCGTCGCGACCTGCCCAACCGGTCGAGCATTGGCGGCCTTTTCGTCAACCGGCAGGCGACCGGCAGCCAGGCACTAGGGAACGACTACAACCGCACCTATGCCGTCGACGGCCGGTGGGGCATCGGCGAGAACGGCCTCGTACAGGGCTTCGTGGGTCGTACCGAGACACCCGGCCGCGACGGTCGCGACCACGTCATGAACGTCTCCGGCACCTACAACTCGGCACGCTGGCGCCTTGTCAGCGGATATCAAGAAAACGGCGAGGACTTCAATCCGGAGGTCGGCTTTGTTCGACGGAACGGGTTCCGCAAGTTCGACTTCGGCCTTAACAACACGTCACGGCCTGACGGAGTCCTCAAGTTACAGGAACTAACGCCGCACATGAGCTTTACTCGTTTCTGGAACTTCGACGGGATCATGGAGACGTCGTTTCTCCACATGCATTTTCAGGGCGAGTTTGAGGACAGCACTTCCATCGGTGTGGCGTACAACGTTCGAAGCGAAGAGGTCTTCAACCAGTTCACGGTGTCTGGCATGCCCGTACCGGCGGGTCGCTACGACTTCAACGAAATTGACTACTATTTCACCTACAACCGTGCGGCGCCGATTAGCGTCGGCTTACGAGCCACGACCGCCGGGTTTTTCGGCGGCGACATCGTGACGCTACGGCCGTCGATCAACGCACGGTATGGAGAAACCCTCAATCTGCGCCTGAGTTATAGCCGGAACGACATCGACCTACCGACCGGCAGCGTCATCACTAATCTGACGAGCGTGCGCCTAGCCTACAACTTCTCGCCTCGACTGTTCGCACAGACGCTGCTGCAACACAACGACAGCGCGGACCTCTGGTCGGTCAACTTCCGCTTCGGCTGGCTGAAAGACGCCAACACTGGCCTGTTCTTTGTCTACAACGAAACGGAAGGCATCGGTGGCTTCGTGCCGTCCTTCGCCGGGCGGAGCGTGATACTGAAGTACAGCTACCTCTTCGACGTGCTGGATTAATAGCTGTCTAGACGCCGGGCACCCGTGCCGGCGGTAACCCCTACGACCTCTCTGATGCGACCCATTTGTCTCGATTGGCCAGCGGATCGGGTGAGTCGCGCGTACTGTAAAGAGCACTATGGCACCTGTAACTGCCTTCGCCGCCGCCCTGCTTCTGTCGGTCTCGAGCGCCCCGGCGCCAGAGGTTCGTGCCGCTGTGGAGGTGGCGGCGCCCCGGCACGCTTCGGCCCCACGGGCGCAGGAGGCTGCGGCGAGCACTGCGACCGACACCATTGCCGTTACCGCGTTCGAGAACATTACCGGGGCGGCCGAAGACGACTGGATCGGCGTCGGTATCGCCGAGACGCTGGCTGCCGACGTGGCCACAGGCGGTGCGCTGTCGGTCGGGCTCACGCCGACCGAGGCGGGTCGTGAGTCAGGCGCCCGATGGGTCATCACTGGGGCCTACCAGCGAGTGGGCGACCAGCTGCGAATCACCGCGCGCGTCGTCGAGGTCGCGACCGACGCGGTCGTGCACACGGCGATGGTCGACGGACCGATGAGCGAGCTCTTCGCGCTGCAAGACCAGCTCTCGGCCGAGCTGAGCCGCGGATTGACAGCCAGCAGCGCAAACGCGACGTCGCCTGCGGCTCCGACGACGACGACCGACAACGCACCGGCAAACACCGCCGTCACCCCTTCGTCGCGGCCAGCGGTCAGCACCACCGCCGGTGCCGACGGCGGCGGTCTCGCGGTGGCGCCCGCCGGCTTCATCGATGGCCCGCCCCCACCCGTGGCGCCTGAGACCATCGCGCGCGATGCGGCGGGACGCGCCACGGTGCGGGCGGTCCTGCTCGATGAGCCCCTGCAGGTGGATGGCGAGCTGAACGAAGCGATCTACGACACGGTGCCGCCGGTCAGCGACTTCATCCAGCAACTGCCCGATGTGGGTGAGCCCGCGACCGAACGAACCGACACGTGGATCTTCTATGACGCGCAGAACGTCTACGTGGCGGCGCGGAACTGGGACTCGGCGCCCGAGTCACAGTGGGTCGCCAACGAGATGCAGCGTGATTCGTTCCAGCTCATCAACAATGACAGCTTCAGCGTCGGGTTCGACACCTTCTACGACCGGCGCAACGGCTTCATCTTCATGGTCAACCCGATCGGCGGCATCTTCGACTTTCAGATCACCGACGAAGGGAACCCCAACACCGACTGGAACCCGGTCTGGGATGTGCAGACCGGCCGGTTCGACGGCGGCTGGACCGTCGAAATGGAGATCCCCTTCAAATCCATCCGCTTCAGGCCCGGCACGTCACAGATCTGGGGGCTCCAGATCGGGCGTAACGTGCGATGGAAGAACGAGTGGACCTATCTCACGCCGGTCCCCATTTCCGGCGGGCCGGGCATGTTCCGTCTGTCGGCGGCCGGCACGCTGACCGGGGTCGAGGTGCCCGAGGGCAACCGGACGTTCGAAATCAAGCCGTATGGGATCGGCTCGATGGCCACCGACGTCAACGCCGTGCCGCTCGTCTCGAACGCGGGCGACGGCGACTTCGGGCTGGACGTCAAGTACGGGGTCACGCAAAATCTGACCGCCGACTTCACCTACAACACCGACTTCGCGCAGGTCGAGGTGGACGAGCAGCAGGTCAACCTGACGCGGTTCAGCCTGTTCTTTCCCGAAAAACGGGAGTTCTTCCTCGAAGGACGGGGGATCTTCGACTTCGGTCGCGGGGTCACCTTCGGAGGTATGACAGGACCCGGGGGCGGGGGACGCCCGGGCGGGGGGGGGTTCTTTGGTGGAGGCTACGCCCCGACCATCTTCTTCAGCCGAAGAATCGGTCTGGACGGTGGACAGACCGTACCGATTCTGGGCGGCGGCCGGCTGACCGGCAAGGTGGGAAATTTCAGCGTCGGGGCGCTGAACATCCAGACGGACGATGTAGCGGGCACGAGCGCCGCGTCGACCAACTTCACCGTCGTGCGGCTGAAGCGCGACATCCTGCGACGGAGCCGCATCGGCGGCATCTTCACCGGACGCTCGGTGTCGACGGAGGGCGACGGGTCGAACGCG
Organism: Acidobacteriota bacterium; assembly: GCA_015659035.1. Lineage (GTDB taxonomy): Bacteria > Acidobacteriota > Vicinamibacteria > Vicinamibacterales > UBA8438 > NP936. The sequence goes on from DQNS01000033.1 coordinate 10,671, forward strand.
GCGTTTGGCCTCGACGCCGCATTCTCGTTCTACGACAACGTCAACTTCAATGGGTACTACGCCCGCACACGGACACCCGGGCTGGAGGGCGACGATGAAAGCTACCAGGCGGCGTTCACGTACAACGGGGACCGCTATGCCCTGGGGGTTGACCATCTGCTGGTCGGCGACAACTTCAACCCGGAGATCGGCTT
>DQNS01000142.1 GCA_015659035.1 Acidobacteriota bacterium
CCTTCCGACTTCCTTCTGACTTCTACCTTCTGACTTCTGGGACGTTCGCCTCACAGCCCCTTGTCGGCGAGGAACTTGATGAGGTCGACACAGCGGGACGAGTAGCCCCACTCGTTGTCATACCAGGCCAGCAGCTTGATGAAGTCGCCGTCCATCACGCTCGTGTAGGATGCGTCGACGATCGACGAGTGGCGGTTGCCCTTGAAGTCGATCGACACCAGCGGGTCGGTCACCACCTGCAGCACACCGCTCAGCGGGCCGTCCGCGGCCGCCGTGAACGCCGCGTTCACCGCCTCGGCCGTGGTCTGCGTGTTCACCTGCGCGACCAGGTCGACCACCGACACGTTCGGCGTCGGTACGCGTATCGAGATGCCGTCGAGTTTGCCCTTCAGCTGCGGGAGCACCTCGCCGACGGCGGCCGCCGCGCCGGTGGTGGTGGGGATCATGGACAGTCCGGCCGACCGCGCTCGGCGCAGATCCTTGTGGGGCAGGTCGAGCAGCTTCTGGTCGTTGGTATACGAGTGCACGGTGGTCATCCACCCGCGTCTGAGCCCGAATTGCTCGTCGAGCACCTTGGCGACCGGCGCCAGACAGTTCGTCGTGCAGGAGGCGTTCGAGATGATCCGATGCGTGGCCGGGTCGTACCGGTCGTGGTTGACGCCGAGCACCAGCGTCAGATCGGGCTGCTTCGCTGGAGCGGTGATGATGACCCGCGTGGCGCCGGCGGCCAGATGCTTAGCGGCGGCGTCACGCGTGGTGAACAGACCGGTTGATTCGAGGACGATGTCGACGTGCAGCGCTCCCCAGGGGAGCCTGGCGGGGTCGCGCTCGGCGAGCACCTGAAACCGATGGTCGCCCATCCGGATGCCGTCACCATCCACCGCGACGGTGTCGCTGAGGTTGCCGAGCACCGAATCGTACTTCAGCAGATGGGCCAGCGTGCCGGCGTCGGTGATGTCGTTCACCGCCACGATCTCGATCTGGCTCTCGCCCTTCGCCGCCCGCATGATGTTCCGGCCGATGCGGCCGAACCCGTTGATTCCCACTCGTGTTGCCATGTGTTCTCCTGAGACGACGCGCCGCACGGATGACGAGGCCAGTCAACAAACGTTCTATTCTAGCGAGGCTCCGCTACCCTCACAAGCGGGTCCGGTCGCGGCGGCTCTGCCTCGCTAGACATCTCCGGTGAGCGACGAAAAACGCGCTTCAAACGTGACGATCTCGCCCAGAGGAGATGTCTAGGCAGTTTCTCTCACAGCCCCGCTACGCGGGGGCTGCCGAGCCGCGTCGACAGGAATTGAGTGACGCGCGGAATTCTGCCGGTCGAGCCCGGCAGCGATGCGGCTTGTGGCGGTCAAACCAGCCAACGTATAGTCCCATCGATGTATTTTTTGTACACCCTGGCCATCATCGGCTACGCCATCCTCCTTGTGCCGCGGCTGCTGTACGACGCGGTCCGTCATGGCAAACACCTCGGCACGCTGCGGGAGCGTTGGGGCTGGCTGCCCGCCACGATCAACCCGCAGGGGATGCCGTCGATCTGGATCCACGCCGTGTCGGTTGGCGAGGTGCTGGCGACCGGAGCCCTCATCCCGGCGCTGCGCGACCGCTATCCCGACCATCCACTCTGGCTGTCGACGACGACGCAGACGGGCCGCGCGGCGGCGACCGGGCTCGACGGGGTCGACGGGCTGTTCTACTTTCCGTTCGACCTCTCGTCCGCCGTTGCTCGGGTGCTCGAGCGCGTGCGGCCGCAACTGTTCGTCATGGTCGACACCGAGCTCTGGCCCACCCTGCTACGTCAGTGCAGGCTGCGCGGCGTCAAGACCATGCTGGTCAACGGGCGCATCTCCGACCGGTCGTACCCGCGGTATCGCCTCGTCCGTCCGTTCTTCAGACACGTGCTGGCGGGTGTCGACCGCTGCTGCGCGCAGAGCGAGGAGTCGGGACGCCGGTTGATCGATCTCGGCGCGCCGCCGACCCGGGTCACGGTGACCGGGAACCTGAAGTTCGATACCTTGCCGCAGTCCGATTCCCGGGTACCGTGGGTGCGTGACGGGGTGCTGCGCGCGTTCCGGATCGCGGAAGGCCGGACGGTGGTGATGGCCGCGAGCACCCACCCCGGCGAGGAGAGACCGGTGTTCGAAGCGTTCACCCGCATCCGGCGTCGGGACCCGACCGCGCTGCTGGTGGTCGCGCCGCGCCACCCGGAGCGGTGTGGCGAGGTGACGGCGCTGGCGGCCGGACACGGGCTCGAGACGGTGCGGCGGAGTGAGCTGCCGGTCGACGGGGCGCCGCGGGCCGCGGTCGTGGTGCTCGACACCGTCGGCGAGCTGGCAACATTGTTCAAGATTGCCTCAGTGGTGTTCCTGGGCGGCAGTCTCGTACCGGCCGGCGGGCACAACCTGCTGGAGCCGGCGGCATGGGGCAAGCCGGTGGTGTTCGGGCCGCACATGGAGAATTTTGCTGAGATCGCCGAGCTCTTTCTGACGAACCGGGCCGCCTGTCAGATACCCTCGGCTGATGCGCTCGAGCCGGCCCTGTCGACCCTGCTGGGCGACCCGGTGCAACGCGCGGCCCTTGGCGCCGCGGCCCGGGCACTGGTCGAGGCGAACCGCGGCGCGACCGACCGGACGCTCACGGCGATGGCGGCGCTCCTGCCACCGGCGGCGGGCGCGCCGGCCGGCGTCGTCGTGCCTTTCGGAGCAGGCTGACGAGAGGGGGAGAACAACCTGTTCCGTCTTCTCAGTCGCCTCTATGACGAAGCCGCGTGGCGGCGGCGCCGGTGGTACGCCTCTCGGCCCGATGCGCGCCGGCGGTTGAGCCGGCCGGTCATCAGTATCGGCGCGCTCGCGGCGGGCGGCAGCGGGAAGACGCCGCTGACGGCGCACGTGGCCGAGACCCTCGTGGCGATGGGGGAACGGCCGGCCGTCCTCAGCCGGGGCTACGGGCGGGCCGAACCGGTGGATGGCGTGGTTGTGGTGCGGGACACGGAGCGGGTTGTCGGCGCTCTGGCGACCGCCGGCGACGAGCCCTGGATGCTGGCCCAGGCCTTGGACGGCGTGGCGGTCGTCGTGGCGGCCGACCGATATCTGGCGGGGCGGCTGGCCGAGACTCACCTCGGCGTGACGGTGCATCTGCTCGACGACGGGTTCCAGCACTTCCAGCTCGAGCGCGGCACGGATCTGCTGGTCGTGTCTCCGGCGGACCTCGATGATCCCGTCCTGCTCCCTGCCGGCCGACTGCGGGAGCGGCTGGCGACCGCGCGACACGCCGATGCCGTGCTCGTGGTCGACGTCTCCCACGACCAACGAGGCTTGGTCGCGGAGCGTCTGGGGCTGTCTCGGTGCTTCGGGGTACGTCGCCACGTGGGCGTAGCCGTGGTGGCCTGGCCGCATCCCGAGCCGGGGGAGCTCGGCCCCGGTGCTCGGGTCATCGCCGTGGCTGGCATCGCCGGTCCGGAGCGGTTCTTCGGCGACGTGCGGGCGGCGGGGTTCGACCTCGTGCACACCCTGGTCTTTCGTGACCACCATCGGTACGCGCCCCGTGACGCCGCGCGGATTCAGGCCGCGGCTCGGACGGCCCGGGCACAGGCGATCCTCACGACCGAGAAGGACGGCGTTCGCTTGCAGGCGTGGCTCCCGTTCGAGCCCCCGCTGGCGACGGTGCCGCTGACCCTCGGTGTTGAACCGGCCGACCAGTTCCGGGCGTTTCTCGCCGACCGGCTCGCCGCCGAGAGGGCTTCCGCGGCATGACGACGCTGTCGGAGCGACCCGACGTGCCGGTCAGGCGACACAGGCCGGTCCGCCATCGACTGGAGTATCTGGCGGTGCTGGCCGTCCGGCTGTTGGTGCGTCCGATGTCGCGGCGGCGGCTGGTGTCGGCGGGTGCCTGGCTGGGCGCGCTGTTCTATCGTGTGGACCGGCGGCGACGGGAGATCGCCGTGACCAACGTCCGGGCCGCATTCCCGGTGCGCACCGACGACGAGTGCCGGGCGATTGTTCGCGGCGCCTTCGCGAACCTCGGGCGTCACGTGTTCGACCTGCTGCGGTTCGACACGATGAGCGCGGAGCAGATGATGGATCTGGTGGAGTTCGAGGGGGCGGAGCGGGTCGAGCAGGCGTTGGCGTCGGGGCGGGGGGTGATGTTCTACACCGGTCACTTCGGGTTCTGGGAGCTGCAGGTCATGGTGCATGCGGCCCGGTTCGGGCCGATCCTGATGGTCGCGCGCACCCTCAACAACCCGCTCCTCGAGGCGATGATCGAGCGTGTGCGCGCCCGTGTCGGCACCCGCGTCATTCCCCGCCAGGGCGCGGTGCGTGGTCTGCTCCGGGCGTTGCTCGAGCACCGGTCGGTCGGGATGATGATCGACCAGCACATGCAGGATCGGAGCGCGGTCACCGTCGAGTTCTTCAACCGGCCGGCCGTCACGACGTCGTCCATTGCGGCGCTGGCATTGCGCACCGGTGTGCCTGTGATTCCCGTCTTCGCGCTCCCGTTGGCGGGCGGGCGCTACCGGATGATCTACGAGACGCCGGTTGACGTGCCGGACCCGGAGAGCCCCGATGCGGTCCAGACGCTGACCCAGCGGTGTACGGACGTGCTGGAGATGTACGTGCGCCGCTACCCGGAGCTCTGGCTCTGGATGCATCGCCGCTGGCGGGTGGCCGACGCGGTGGTCGGCACCGGTGACCTCGGGTCCTCTGACACTGACCACCCGGTTGCCGGCGCCGACGCGGGATCGCTGGCAGGCCGCTGACGGCGGCACTCCGGAGATCGCGGACCGAGACCGCGCCTCCGAGCGCGCGCCGTCGATCGTTGCTTGTGCTGGAGCAGAAGTTGCTGACTCCTTGAGCAGGCTGTCTCTACAGAGAGAGCCTTGATTGAAGATATGCACGTTCTGGTGCGGACGCCGAACTGGCTCGGCGACATCGTCATGGCGCTGCCGGTGTTCGCGGCGTTGCGCGCCCACTTCGCCGGTGACCTCTTGGCGGCCGGGGTGCCACGCGCCTTCGCGCCGCTGCTGTCGGCCGTGCCGGCGGTCGACCAGGTGGTGCCGCTGCACCGGGCCGGCCGGCGTGGCTGGCGAGCGCTCGACGCCGAGGCCGATGCGCTGCGGCGCGGCGGCTTCGATCTGGCCGTGCTGCTGCCCAACTCCTTTGGCTCCGCCTGGGCCGCCTGGCGTGCCGGTATCCCGGAGCGATGGGGGTTCGCGGCCCAGTGGCGCCGAGGGTTGCTGACGCGGGCGGTGCCGCGTCCAGGGCGGCGGACACCGCCCTTGCACCAGGTCGACTACTACCAGGAGCTCGTGCGCGGTCTCGATATCGATCCGGCGGCGGCAGAGCCGCGGCTGGCGCCCCCGCCACGCCTGATCGGGTGCGCCCGAAGCTTGCTCGATGCGGCCGGTTGGGATCAGAAGCGGCCGATCGTCGGCATCGCACCGGGCGCCGCCTACGGCTATGCCAAGCGGTGGATGCCGGATCGTTATGGACGCGTGGCCGACCGTCTGTCCCGCGAGCTCGGGGCGTCGGTCGTGCTGCTCGGCAGCGCCCACGACCGCGACGCGGGCCATGCGATAGAATCCTCGCTCGCGGCGGTGGATCGGGCCGGACCAGGCCCGGGCGTCGTGAACCTGATCGGTCGCACCGATCTCTCACAGTTGATCGGCGTCGTCGCGTTGTGCCGAGCATTCATCTCCAGTGATTCCGGCGCGATGCATCTGGCCGCGGCGCTAGGGGTGCCGGTCGCTGCCATCTTCGGTCCGACCGACGAGCGTCTGACCGCGCCCGTCGGGTCGCACGAGGTGTTGACCCACGCGGTCTGGTGCCGGCCCTGCTTCTTTCGTGATTGTCCGATCGATCACCGTTGTATGACCCGCATTTCCGAGGACCGCGTGTTTCGGGCCGTGGCCGGGCAGCTAGCGGAGCGGGACGCGTGAGGCCGGCGGTGTTTCTCGACCGGGACGGCACGATCAACGAGGACGTTGGCTATCTCGACAGTCTGGAACGGCTGACCTTGTTCCCGTATAGCATCGATGCGGTCCGGCTGCTCAATGGCGCCGGGTTCTGCGTGGTCGTGGTGACGAACCAGCGTGGCGTGGCGACCGGCCTGATTTCCGAGACGTTCCTCCACATGGTGCATGACGTCCTGAGTGAACGGTTCCGTAGGGGTGGTGCACGTATCGAGCGGTTCTACCACTGTCCGCATGATCCGCACGCACCGATCGAGCAGTACCGACGAGACTGTATGTGTCGGAAGCCAAAGCCGGGCCTGGTCCTGCAGGCGGCCGACGATCTGGGGATCGACCTCACGCGCTCGTACGTGGTCGGCGACAAGTGGAGCGACGTCGCCCTCGCGCGCAACGTCGGCGCGACCGGGGTTCTGGTGCAGACCGGCTATGGCACCACGCAAGCGAAGCGACTCGACCGCCCACGGGATGCCATCGTGACCGCCGATCTGATGGCGGCCACCGTCCGGATTCTCGAGCTTGGCACGAGCGAGTAGACAGGCCGAACGATGAGCGTAGGAGCCGCACACCGAGCATTGGTCCCATGATGCCTCCGTCGATCCATCCCGGCCCCGGCGAGTCTGAGCTGCGCACGCGGTTGTCCCGGCTGGTCGAGGCCTTCGGGCGGCCCCGGATCGCGGTCGTCGGCGACCTCATCGCGGACGAGTTCATCTACGGACGGCTGGATCGGGTGTCGCGCGAGGCTCCGGTGCTGATCCTCAAGTACGACTCCACCGAGGTCACGCCCGGTGGCGCCGGCAACGCCGCGCACAACGTGGCCGCGCTTGGTGCCGTGGCGCATCTCGTGGGGGTGATCGGCGCCGACGATGTCGGACGCCGGCTGAGCCGGAGCTTCCCCCGGAGGGTCGTCAAGACCCGACTGGTCAGACCGCACGGGTATCGCACCCCAACCAAGACGCGGATTCTCGCCGGTGGCATCCACTCGGCCCGTCAGCAGGTCGTGCGGGTCGACCGCGACGGTCCGGCGATCGACCATGCGACACGCGAGGCGGTGACTCGCGCCGCTGGCGAGGCGGTCGCCGGATGCGATGCCGTCATCATGTCCGACTACGGCACCGGTCTGATCACACCCGGGCTCGTCGCCGCCATCAAGCGCCAGATGCCACGGCGCGGCCGTCGTCGGGTGCCGCGAATCCTGCTCGACTCGCGGTATGCGCTCATGCAGTACCGCGGGTTGGCGATCGCGGCGCCGAACGAGTCGGAGGTGGAGCAGATGCTCGGGATCACCATGGGCGACGACACGGTTGTGCTCGAGCAGGCGGGGCGCACGATTCTCGCGCGGACCCGGATGGGCGCGATGTTGATCACCCGGGGCAGCCGAGGCATGGCGTTGTTCGAATCCGGACACCCGACCCAGCACATCTCCATCTACGGCGGCGATGAAGTCGCCGACGTCACCGGCGCCGGCGACACGGTGATCGCGACGATGGCGGTGGCGTTGAGCGTCGGTGCCTCCTGTTTCGAGGCAGCGCTGCTCGCGAACTACGCGGGGGGGCTCGTCGTGATGAAGCGCGGCACCGCGACCGTCAACGCCACCGAGTTGCTGCAGGCCGTCGAGTCGGATCTGGCGCGATGACCGGGGTGGTGCTGACCGAGGCGGAGCTGTTCGAACGGGTGCGCGTGGAACGCGCCGCCGGGCGGACGTTCGCGTTCGCCAACGGGTGCTTCGATGTGCTGCATGTCGGGCACGTGCGCTACCTGGCCGGGGCGGCGGCGGAGGCCGACCGGTTGATCGTGGCGGTCAACGACGACGCCTCGGTCGCGGCGCTCAAGGGACCGGGACGCCCCGTCCAGACGGCCCTTGACCGAGCGGAGCTGATTACGGCGCTGCGCATGGTCGACTACGTCGTCGTGTTCCCGGACCTGTCGGTCGAGCGTCTGCTGAGGGCGCTCGAGCCGGAGGTTCACTGCAAGGGCACCGACTACACGGTGGAGACGGTGCCCGAACGAGACATCGTCCGCGCGTACGGCGGGCGGACGGCGATCGTCGGCGACAACAAGGACCATTCCAGCCGCGATGTCATCGCCCGTATCCGCGCACAGGAGCGTGGGTAGCTGCGGGAATGCGCGCAATCCTGATCGTCCGTCTGGGTGCGATGGGTGACATCGTCCACGCCCTACCGGTGGCCGCCGCGTTGCGCGCCCGGTTCCCCGACGCCCGGATCGACTGGGTCGTGGACGAGCGTCATCGGGACTTGCTCGAGCTCGTGAGGGTCGTCGATCGCCGGATCGCGCTGCGGACCAGGTCTGCCTCGCTCCGCCGCCGGGTGATGGAGCTGCGTCGCACACTGACACGCGAGTCGTATGACATCGCGATAGACGTGCAGGGGCTATTGAAGTCGGCGGTGGTGGCCCGGCTGAGCGGCGCTCGCCGGGTCCTCGGGTTCACGGCGCCGCAGCTGCGCGAGCGGGCGGCGCGCGTCTTCTACACCGAGACATGCGACCCCGGCGACACGGCGCACGTCATCGAGAAGAACCTGACACTCGCCGCGTCGCTGGGCGCGGACGTGTCCCGGATCCAATTTCCGCTGACGGTCCCCGCTTCGGCGGCGCTCGACGCCCTGCACCACCGCCACTCGGCGGCGGGCGACACACCTTTCGTCGTGCTCAACCCCGGCGCCGCCTGGCCGAACAAGCGCTGGCCACCGGACCGCTTCGGGGCGGTCGCCGAATGGCTCCGCCGCGCGCACGGGCTGAGATCGGTCGTCACCTGGGGGCCCGGTGACGAGACGACGGCCGCGGCAGTGGTCGACGGGTCGGCCGGCGCCGCCGCGCTGGCCCCGCAAACCTCCATCGCCGACCTCGTCGCCATCGTTCGCGGGGCGGCCCTGATGGTGTCGGGGGACACCGGTCCGGTGCACCTGGCGGCGGCGGTCGGCACACCGGTCGTCGGTATCTATGGTCCGACCGACGCGGCCCGGAACGGCCCCTGGTCGGCCGATGACGTCACGGTGTCGCGCTTCACCGCCTGCGGCTGTCACCACCAGCGGCGCTGCCGGGTCGCCCGATGGTGTCTCGAGGACATCTCGGTCGATGATGTGATCGCGGCGATCACGCGGCGGATCGGAACGTGACGGCGGTGGTGTCTCCGGCTCGAGGTGGTCCGCTGCCGCCCGGGTGGTGCGCGCGGTGAGGGAGGTCACACCCCTGCCGGTGTCGGCCTGGCTCATCCGGGTCGCGCGTCTCCGTGTCACCGTCGGGTTCGGCGTGGCCGCGGCGGCGTTCTGGCTGGCGCGCCCATCGTGGCTGTCGCTCGGCCTGGGTGCGACCGTTGCGCTGGTCGGGGAATCGCTGCGGGTCTGGGCCGCCGGGCATCTCGAGAAGGAACTGGAAGTGACGACCTTCGGTCCGTACCGGTGGATGCGGCACCCGCTCTATGTCGGGTCGTCACTGTTGGGGGCCGGTTTCGCGGTGGCGGCGCGTCACCCCGTGGCCGCCGCGCTGGTCGTCATGTATCTCGCGGTCTCGCTGTCGGTGGCCGTCCGGTTGGAGGAGACGACCCTCCGCGCCAAGTTTGGAGACACCTACGATCACTACCTAGCGGGCACCGCGGGGAGAACGCACCGTCCGTACTCGTTGGACCGGGCGCGACGCAACGGTGAGGTCCAAACGGTACTGGGAGTCCTGGCGGGGCTCGCGACGCTGGCGATGAAGGTCCTGCTCGCCGATTGACCTTAGGGTCCGCGCAAGAACAAGTTCCCATTTTTGGGCGTCGTACTCGTGCCGCGCCCGACCAGTGCAAGGCGCAAGGAGAGAGCATACCGGCAGTCTTCGACCGACGAGGAACGCCGCCTGACGGGATGGATCGGCGGACAAGAATGTGAAGTTACTCTTGATTGGGCCCTTAGTGGCCCCGTTCGTAAACACGGTGGCATTCGGCCGGCGATGCGCCGCCCGGGAACTATTTTGCGAACCACCGCGACGGGGCACTATAATGGGGTGTTTGGTTTGGTCGCGGGACACGAGCCGAGAGCCGGGCGGTTAGCTCAGTTGGTAGAGCACCGGCTTTACACGCCGGCTGTCACAGGTTCGAGTCCTGTACCGCCCACCACGCACGATTCGGTCTACGACGCGGGGTCGTAGTTCAGCTGGTTAGAACGCCGGCCTGTCACGCCGGAGGTCGCGAGTTCGAATCTCGTCGGCCCCGCCATTTTCACGCGAGGGGACAGCGATACGCTGTCCCTGTTTTCATGTACGCTCGGCCAGTCCGCCGGCCGGCGTCGATCTGCCGCGTGTTACGATGCGAGTGCAGTGATCGCAAGATAGCTTGGCATTCGGCCGCCGCCGCATCTCGTCTGACTGCGTTGCTCCTCGGTCGAACACTGCCGGTATGCTCCCTCGTCGCGCCTTGTCAGGCGGGTGCATCGGTAGCCTCGGTGCACAAGCTACCGTGCGATCACTGCACTAGTAAGGTGGACCATGGGACTCGGCCACATCACGGGACATGCGCCGATTCGGCGATTGATCGCGCGAGCAGTGGCTCGTGACACGCTTCCGCCGTGTCTCGTGCTCACCGGTCCCGACGGTGTCGGCAAGCGCCGTGTCGCTCTGGCGCTGGCCGAGATGCTCAATTGCGAGGCGATGAACCCGCCCGAGGCCGGCGGCCCTGCGGCGTTCCCGGATGCCTGTGGTGTGTGCGGCGCCTGTCAGCGCATAGCCCGCGGCGTTCACGCCGACGTGATCATCATCGAGCCGGGTGAGACCGGGTCGATCAGGGTCGACGCGGTCCGGGCCGCGGTCGACCAGGCGGCGTTCCGACCGTTCGAGGGCCGGCGTCGTGTCGTCATCATCGACGATGCCGATCGGCTGGTCCCCGAGGCGCAGAACGCCCTGCTCAAGACGCTCGAGGAGCCCCCGTCAGCCTCGGTGTTCCTGCTCGTCACGAGTCGACCACATCTCCTGCTGGCAACCGTCCGCTCGCGGTGCCCCGAGCTGCGGTTCGGTGGTCTGCTCACCGACGAGATCGCGGACATCCTCGTGACCTGGCACCGGTTCAATCCGACCACGGCGCTCGCGGCGGCGGTGTCCGCCGACGGCAGCGTGGCCCGCGCGCTCGAGACCGGTTCGGATGACCACATCCAGGCGCGAGATAGCGCGGCGACGCTCCTGCGAGCGCTCGCGGCGGCGCCGAACCCCAAGCGTCGCCTCGAGACGGGCAAGGAGCTGGGGGGTGCTCGACGCGGCAGCCGGTCGAGCGCCGCGGCGGCGCGTGAGACCCTGATCCGCCGGTTGCGCGCTCTCGGGACGTTGTTGCGCGACCTACAGGTGGTGTCGGCCCGGGGCGACCGTGCCTGGCTTGCGAACGCCGATCTCGCGGCGGAGTTGACCGAGCTGGTGCAGTCCTACGACACCGACCGCGCTGGCCGAGGGTTTGCCATTGTCGAACGCGCCGTGAACGCGTTGACACGAAACGCCAGTCCCAAGGTGGTGGTGGACTGGCTAGCGCTCCAGATCTGAGACGGGAGACCTATGGGCAACCAGATGAGCACCGCGCCGGCTTCCCGTCTTGTCAGTGTCAAGTTTGACGCCGTCGGGCGGGCGCACACGTTCCTGCTGTCGGACATCGATTTCGAGCCCACGCTGAGCCCGGGCGACGCTGTGGTCGTGCAGATGGGTGATCGGCGGGCGTACGGCGCGGTCGCGCGCGCGGTGCTGCCGGTGGCGGAGCATGAGGCGCGCCGCCCCGCCCCGCCCAAGCGGGTGTTGCGTCGGGCGTCCCGCGAAGACGTGCTCCGTCGATTCCGGCACGAGCAGCGAGAGCGCGAGGTCAAGCGGATGTGCGTGCTGAAGATCCGCGAACGCGGGCTCGCCATGAAGCTGACCAAGGTCGAGCAGATCTTCGACGGGTCAAAGCTCGTGTTCTATTTCACCGCCGAGGGGCGGGTCGACTTTCGAGAGCTGGTGCGCGAGCTCGCCAGTGAATTCAGGGTTCGGATTGAGATGCGGCAGATCGGCCCACGGGACGAGGCCAAGATGATCGGTGGATATGGCACCTGCGGTCGTCCGCTCTGCTGCACCACCTGGTTGCAATCATTCCAGCCGATCTCGATCAAGATGGCCAAGCGCCAGAACCTCAGTCTGAACCCGTCGCGTCTCTCCGGCGCCTGTGGTCGGTTGAAGTGCTGTTTGCGCTACGAGCTGCCGAACGCGAAAGGGGAGCAGCATGCCGGCTGCGCCCACGAGAGTGGCTGTGACCGATCGGCAGGCGGGTGCGGCAGCGGGTGTGGTGACGGTGGGTGCGGTAACGGCGGGTGCACCGACTGCGCGTGCGGGGCCTAGCGCGAGAATCCTCCAGGGACAGGCGAAGTGAACCATGAGCGCCAGGACCCGCGTGCGTGTCGGAGTAACGATGGGGGACCCGGCCGGGATCGGGCCGGAGATCGTGCTCAAGGGCGTCGCCGACCCGCGGGTCACCGCGGTGTGCGAGCCGGTGCTGTATGGTCCACACACCGCGGCAGAGCGCGAGCGGTTCACTCCTGGCGTGCTGTCGGCCGAGGCGGGCCGGGTGGCCTACGAGGCGGTCGAGCAGGCTGTCGCTGATGCGATGGCCGGTCGGCTCGACGCCATTGCGACCGGACCGATCAACAAGGCGGCGCTGGCGCTGGCCGGTTTCGCCTGGCGTGGCCACACCGAGTTGCTCGCGCATCTCACCGGCGCTCGGGACGTCGCGATGATGTTCCACTCTCCCCGGCTCCGTGTCGTGCTCGCGACCGTGCACGTCCCCCTGTCGGCGGTGCCCCGCTTGCTGACACAGGCGCGTGTTGAGACGACACTCACGCTGGCGGCCTCGGCGCTGCCGCGTTTCGGCGTCGCGACACCGAGACTGGCACTGGCGGGGCTGAACCCGCACGCTGGCGAAGGCGGATTACTCGGGACAGAGGATCGCGTCGTGCTGGTGCCCGCGGTCGACGCGGCGCGCCGGCGCGGTATCGACGTTACCGGTCCCGTGCCCGCCGACACGGTGTTCCGCCAGGCGGTCGACGGACGGTTCGACGCGGTGATCGCCTGTTATCACGACCAGGGGTTGATTCCGGTGAAGCTGGTCGGGTTCGGCGAGGCGGTCAACATCACGCTGGGGCTGCCGATCGTCAGGACATCGGTCGACCATGGGACCGCGTTCGACATCGCCGGTCGTGGCGTGGCCGACGAGACGAACCTGGTGCACGCGGTGGTGCTGGCTGCCCGGCTCGCGCGGGGCGAGGCTGTGCGCGGCCAGGGGACGGTCGTGCCCGCCGATACGGTGCCGACGGTCTCGTAGAGACCGTCACTGAAGTGGAAGCTGGCGAAGCTCTCGACTTCTCCTGCCTCCTGACTTCTTGGGTCGTCGAGTAGCATGCACGCAGTTGACGCGCGGGACATCGAGAAGCTGATCGCGGACAACCGCAAGGCCAGGCACGACTACCGGCTCTTCGACACCTACGAGGCCGGCATCGTGCTGCTCGGGACGGAGGTGAAGGCGATCCGGGAGGGTCGTGTGAACCTGCGCGACAGCTACGGCCGGGTCGAGCAGGGCGAGGTGTTTCTCTACAACGTCCACATCAGCCCGTACAGCCACCGGGGCTACGCCGATCACGAGCCGCTGCGCCGGCGAAAGCTGCTGCTTCGGAAACGGGAGATCCGGAAGCTGATCGGCAAGGTCGTCGAGCGCGGCATGACGCTGGTGCCGGTTCGGATGTACTTCAAGCGGGGACGGGTGAAGGTGGCCGTCAGCCTGGCCAAAGGCAAGCGCGAGTACGACAAGCGGGAGACCGTGCGACAACGGGACGCCGACCGAGAGGCGCGCGCGGCCATCAAATACCAATGAAGGCACTTGTGACCGGCGCTGCCGGCCAGCTCGGGCTCGAGCTCACCCGGGTCTTCGGCCAGGACGGCGAGGTGGTGGCGCTACCGCGCGCTCGGCTCGACATCTGCGACCACGAGGCTGTGCTCCACGTGACGCGTGAGACGCGGCCGGACGTCATCCTCAACTGCGCCGCCTACAACGATGTGGACGGGGCCGAGACCGACCCCGGCGCCGCGATGCAGGTGAACGGGTTCGGCGTCCGCTCGTTGGCCGCGGCGGCGCGGGAGACCGGCGCTGTCTTGGTGCACTACGGCACGGACTTCGTGTTCGACGGCATGGCGGTCCACCCGTATGACGAATCGGCGTCGCCCGGACCGCAGAGCGTATACGCCACCTCGAAGCTGTTGGGTGAGTGGTTCGCACGCGGGGCGCCACGCCACTACGTGCTCCGGGTGGAGAGTTTGTTCGGTGGTGGCACGGAAGCGGTCGACCCCACCGTGCGACCACTCGGAAGCACGGTCGACCGGATGGTGGACGCGATGCTGGCGGGTCGCCCGGTCCGTGGCGTCACCGACCGGACCGTGTCGCCGAGTTACGTCCCGGACGTGGCCGCCGCCACCCGCTCGCTGGTCATGGGCAACGCGGCGGTCGGGCTCTACCACTGCGTCAACACCGGCCGGGCGACCTGGTTCGAGGTGGCGTGGGCCGCGGCGAGCCGGCTCGGGTGCGAACCGCTGCTGTCGCCGATTACGATGAGCGAGGTCCAGACGCGCGCCGCGCGCCCCAGGTTCTGCGCCCTCTCGAACGGCAAGATCGTCGCCGCCGGCGCGACGATGCCGACCTGGGAAGACGCGCTCGACCGGTATCTAGCGGCCCGTATCGGTGAAATGTGAAGTGCCTTCCTGGCGGGGCATCCCGCCTGGCGGCGTTGCTCCGCGGTCGAATACTACCGGTATGCTCCCTTGTCGCGCCTGGCGCTGGCCGGGCGCGGCATGAATACGAAGGCGGAATCCACTTCACATTTCAC
>DQNS01000049.1 GCA_015659035.1 Acidobacteriota bacterium
CGACGTGCGCTTGTCCGCGGTCAGCTCGATGCCCCGTTCGTACCAGAACTCGTTGTACGACAGCACGCCGCCCTCTGACCGTGGCGCGTACCCGGACGCACCCTTCTCAGGGTCGAAGAGGTCACGGTTCTGACGTCTTCGCTCGGACGCCTCGAACACCGCCGCCTCCTCGGCAGACAGGTTCTCGCGTCCCTCGAACTGTCGCGGTCGCTGGAACGGCGTCAGGGTGCGAAAGGTAAAGATACCGGACACATCCGGCTGACCATCCGGTGTGCGCATCGGCATGGTCCTATCGCCCGACTGCGCCATCGCCGACTGCGGCACGAGCACGAATGCGGTGGTCAGCATCAAGAACGTCGCGAGCCCCAGCTTCGTCATCTGCTGTCTCCTCATGCGAATCAGATCTCTGAGACGCGTCCGCGGCGCGTCTACCGTAATCGCGATCCTACCGCTGGTTGGCCGCGAGCGCAATGCGGCGGCTCACGCGGGCGCCCGGCATCCCACAGTTCGGTCGAGTCTCTGCCTCTGGAACGGGGGCCCGATCGGACGTGACCGGGACTGCCCGACGCTGGCGAGCCCGGGCGACCATCCTGCCAGACCGGCCCACTCACGGGCGCTCAGGCGCCGTGACGACGTGGCGCGATTGCCGTGGCCCAGGTGCGAGCGACCTGGATACTTTCCTCCACGGCGGGCTGAGGAAAGCCTGCCAGCGCAAGCTGAGCCCGCAACTCGCTCTCGCGCATCAGCCTTTCGATTGTCTGAAAACCCAGTTCGCGGACCTTCGTTGAGTCGGTGATGATGAAGGTGAATCGTTCGCCTTCCGGGACGCGAACGCAGACAACGCCGAGTCCGTTGGACGCGGCAACGTCGCCAATCGCCATACGTGCTCGCTTCATCAGATACAGAAAGAATCCGGCGAAGGCGCTGAACATGCCCGCGGTGATCCCGAGCAACACCAGCATGCCCCAGCTCGCGCCGACCGCCATCGGGGAGTTCGGATCCGCGAGACAGACCGGGCACGCCCACGTCAGGCGCGGCGTCAAGAGCCAGACCGCCATCAGCGCTGTTGCTGTACGCATGCACTTCTGGGCCATCGTTCGTCACGACGCACGGATCAGCTCATTCTACGCCCAAGCGGTCAACGGCTCCACCGACCGGAGCGTGGGTCACGGCGCGACGGTGATGCCGGCCACCGCGCGCCAGAAGTTCGGCGCATCGTCAATGTGGATGAAACGGACGTCGGCCCGAAGCGCGAGCGGGCGGGCGACCCGCAACCAGATTCCGCCGCCGAAGTCGACCGCCAGATCAACCTCGGTCTCCGCGCCCGCGCGACCGGTCGAGAGTCTGGCGAGTGATGCCCCGAGCAGCCCGTAGGGTGTGAGTCGGCCGGCGGTGAACGGGTGATACAGCAGGCTGCCCACTACCAGCGAGACGGTTCAGCCAGTGTGACCGGGCTGGGTTCCAACGGAGACCTCGGCGCCGGCCACGCACGCAACCGTCAGAACGATCAGGCCACCGATGCGCGCGGATGCAGTGCCGTGCACGGTGACGTTACCTCTTCAGCCAGAACATGCAGCCGGGGCCCGACCCAAGACCGGTCGGAATCTGTCCGGCGACCTCAAGCGTGTCGAGGTCGATCACGGCCACGCTGTCGCCCCCGCGCAGCGCGGCGTACGCCCGCGAACCATCGGGCTGCACCAGCACGGCGTTCGGAGCGAGATCAAATCGCGTGATCTCGGTTCGCGCCGCGGCGTCCAGCACCACGAGACTGCTGCCTGCACCGTCGGCGATGAGCACCCGCCGACCGTCCGGTGTGAACTGCAGACGGTTGGGGTCCGTCAGATTCAGGTCGAGTCTCTGTACGACCTCTTTCGTGCCGACATCGATGATGGAGACGCCACCGTCGTTGCGCGTCGCCGTCCAGACTTCCCGGCCGTCGGGAGACAGATCGATCCCTTCCGGAAACTCGCCGCCAACCGGAATCGCGGTCACCCGCCAGTTGGGCGGGCCCGCCGCCACGTCTTCAACCACCGTCACGCTGTTGGAACCGCGATTCGCTGTGAAGATGGTGTTGTGGTCTTCGCTGAGGACGAGCATGTGCGTGCCGTCCTGGCCGATCCCGAGCAGCCAGTCGACTTGGTCGCGTCTCGGATCGTACCGGCCAATGACCTTGTAGCCTTCAGCGGTGAAGTACAGCTTGCCGCCCGCAAAGCGCACGTCGTGGGGCGCGCTGCCCGGCCCGATGTCCAAGCGGCGCAGTTCCGTCTGCGCGTCAAGGTCGATGACCGAGATACCACCGCTGGGACTGGCCACAAACGCTAGTTTCCCGTCAGCCGACGCCGTCACCTCATGGGGACTTCTGACGGTCGGCACTCGGCCGAGCACCGTCCCCGCCACTGGATCGACGATGGCCAGTGCGCTTGCGTCCCTGAGCAAGACCAGGAGCCGCGCGGGCGCCGGGGTTTGCGCGGCCGCAACGTGCGCGCTCCCCACGAGCGCGCCGAGCGCCAGCACCCACCGAATCGAATGTCGTGGTGCACTCACTCAGATACTCCCGTTTCCGATGCCCCCCCCACGTCCCGGTCGCGCGTGGTATCCCGCACGCGATTCACCTGGCGGACAAGGCGATGATCTGTTGGGCTGAGGACGATCGCCGTCTACCGCGTCGGGTTGGCGATTCCTTCGGGCTCCTCGCCGCGGAACTCCGCCTCGAGCAACCGCGCACCCTGCATGATGCCCTCCAGCGCGTAGTTCGCCTCGTGACAGGCGTACTCGAACACCTTGTTGTCGCTCCGTGGCCACGCATACTCGCCGGTAAACGGCCGCGTCCACACCGTCGGGTCCTCGACGGTGAAGCGGTAGATCAGCGTGTCGGCGCTCTCCATCCTGAAGCGCTCGGTCACCGTCATGTTCCCGGTGCCCCGCCGGAACGCCGGACGATCCACGAAGTTGGTGGTCTCGACGACCAGGGTGTCGCCTTCCCACCACCCGATCGAATCCCCCAGCCACTTCGTGATCTCGGGTGGTCCGTGCGCGGCGTTCATCCGGACGATTCTGGCGTCGTGCACCATTTCGATGAGGATCATCACCGTGTCCTCGGACTGCACGATCCGCTTGTGGTTGTTGTAGAGCGCCGGCAGCATCGGGGGGCCGGAGGTGGAGCCGAAACTGAGGAGACAGCGCTCGGCATAGGGACGCTGCTCCATGTTGTCGTATGGTCCCGGCGCGTCGAGCCCCGCCTCGAGCCAGAAGGCAGTCCCTGGGTTCGGGGTACGCGAGCGCACGCCGTCAGAGCCGTCGACCCGTGGCGGATACCGGCCGTTGGGCGGGTCGATGAGAATCGACGTGCGCCACTGCCCGTCGATCTGAAACGCGTCGTCGCCGTTGTCGAAGTAGACCCCGTTGTAGCCGCCGACGCTTCCACCCGCTTCCGGCGCGCCGCGATTAGGGTCACTGGGCCGGTTCCGGCGCTCGTTCCGCCGCAGCGCGCCTTCGGCAATCTCAGCCGCCTCTTCCTCGCTGAGGGCCATCTTCTCGCCGAGCTCGGTCGGCCGCTCCATCGGCGTCAGCGTCGCAACGTCGTAGGTGCCCGACAGGTCGGGACGACCACTTGGGGTTCGTGGGATGTCGCCGTTCTGCGCCGTGGTCCCAGACGCGAGCGCCAGACACACCAGTGCCAGCCCGCCGAGACAGATCGCGATTCGACTACGCATGTGAACCTCCTCGAGTTCGCGTGGCAGTGAGCATTGTAGCCGCCTTCGCCGATCTTGCTCACTGCCGTGTCAGCACTGGGGAGAATTCCAGGTGGGAGCCTGCTTGACGGATGGCGGAGCTTGCCCGAGAATCTGATCCTGAGCCGTCAGCGCTTCCACACCACCGAATCGTCTGTCTCCTCGCGGGCCGGTCCTGAGCATTGCCCTGATGGAGGTGCCGCATCATGGTGCTTCAGACATCCCGACTCCTGCTGCGGCCAGCCGGCGAACCAGACATCGAGCCGCTCCATCGACTGTGGACCGAGCCGGGAGTCCGCCGGTTTCTCTGGGACGATGAGGTGATTCGGCTGGACCGCGCGCGCGCCGTCGTGCTGGCCAGCCTCGAAACCTGGTCGTCCCGGCGCTACGGGCTCTGGACCGTCGTCCCGTCGGCCGAAGCGCCACTAGTCGGCTTCTGCGGGTTCCGCCCTTCCGAGTGGGCCGAGGCGCCGGAGCTGTTGTTCGGGTTGTCGGCGACACATTGGGGCCGCGGTCTTGCCCTCGAAGCGGCCCGTGCGGCCGCCACCTGGGCGTTCGAGACGCTCCACGCCACCCGCATCGTCGCGGCGACCGACCCGCCCAACACGGCGTCGGTGAAGGTGCTGGAACGGCTGGGGATGCGGTTCGAGCGGCAGGGACGACTACAGGGTCTCGACACCCTGTTCTTCACGCTCGACGCTGCCGACCTGGAGCGTCCAGACTGATGGACGTCTTTCACCTCAAGAAATCGACAGATAGAGTGCCCTCGAACGACACGTGAGCAGCCTCTCCGGTCTCGGCCTACCCGTCCTGCCGGCGCTTGCGGTCCTCGCGCTGCTCCCCGCCAGCGCGCTCGGCCAGGACGCTCCCGTCCGGTTCGATACCGCCAGTCGCACGCGGGGCCTCGGTGGTGCGTGGGGCCATTCCTGGCGGCTGTTCGGCGTGGGACGCACCCGGACCGACAGCAGCTTCGTGGCGTTTCACCCGCAGATGGGCTGGTTCGTGACCGACCGGTTCGAGATGTATGGCGAAGGGACACTGCTCGTCTACACCGAGCCCGAGCATGCCGTGGCCGGTGGGCTGGCCGGTCTCGCGGGCCGGCTGCATCTGTGGAACGACCGCGGGTGGACCCCGTATGTGACGCTCGGCGGCGGGATCCTCTGGACGTCGCTCGACACGAGAGAGATCGACCGGCGTTTCAACTTCCAGATTCTGTACGGTCTCGGTGTGCGACTGCTGCCGCGACGAGGACCCGGATGGATCATCGAGGTGCGCAACCACCACATCTCGAACGCCGGCACGGCCGGCGAGAACTTCGGCATCAACGCCGCGACGGTCATGGCAGGTGTGCAGTGGGTCCTGCGCTGACCAGGCCCTCGACGAGCTGGTCCCCACGGGTGAAGCGGCGCGGCGTCTCGTCGCCCCGAGCGCCCGCGAAGCAGTCGCGTCGAACACGACAGACGGCGAGCGGCTCGGTATGTCGCGCAGCTGCCCTCTGCCTCAGGTCGGTCTATCCGCGAACAAGGGGTGCCAGGTCGGTGATCGCCGCCACGACTCGACTCGCCGCGAACCCGAGCTCCTCAGGCGGCTCTCCGGCGGTGCGTTGGATCCAGAAGGTGGTCAAGCCGGCCGAGGCGGCGCCGTTGATATCCCAGGAGTTGGACGACACGAATCCGAGTGCCCTCCGACTCACCTGCAGCCGCTCCAACCCCAGGTGATACACCCTCGGGCTGACCTTGAAGATCTTTATCTCCTCGACGCTGATGATCGCATCGAGCAGCGTGTCGATACCGGCGCTCTTGGCCGCCGCCTCCAACATCCGTGGCTCGCCGTTCGAGAGGATCGCCAGCTTCACGCCCTGGTTCTTCAGCGCCTCCAGACCCGGTTTCACATCCGGAAACGCGGCCAGGGTGAGGTAGGCCTCCATGAGCCGTTCGCGCCGCGCCGGAAACAGATCCAACCCCAGGCTCTTCGACCCGTACACGAGGGCATCCTCCGTGACCAGCCAAAAGTCCTTGTGACGACCCATGAGGCTGCGCAGCAGACTGTACTGGAGTTGCTTGGCGCGCCAGACCTGGGCCAGCGCGGTGCCACTGCCTGGGAACAGCTCCTCACACAGCGCAGTCACGGAGAACACGTCAAACAGCGTCCCGTACGCATCGAAGGCGAAGGCCTCGATGCCCTCGAGGCGGTTCTCAGGCTGGGCAGCCGACGCGAAGCTGGGAACCACTCGCGCCGCTGACCCGGTGCCTGCACAGGCCGCCGTGGCGCCTAGGGCTTTGATGAAGTCTCTGCGATCGGCCTGCATGTCCCTTTCCCTCCGTGTGTGGTCAGCGAAACGTCATGCGCGTGCATGCTGCCGAGGGCCTGAACCAACGCCAACTCGCCGCGCCGACCGTTCTACTCAGGCAGGTTCGAATCCGAGGTTCGTGGCCCGAATGCGCGCGGGCATTGAGCGGCGGGACAAGGATCTCCTCCAGCAGGAGCTTGATGAACTCGTCCTCGTTCTCGAGCGCGAACGCATCCGTTCGTTGAGGTTCGGGGCGGCTACCTGCTGACGCCGGTCCGGACAAAGTGTACTATGCGGTCCTCGTCCGGCAGAAGCGAGATCGGAGAGGTTGCCGTCGGCGTTGAACCAGGTGCCCGCCAGCGATAGGATAGTGCGTCACACCGATGCCGCAAGCCGGTAGAGCGGGTGGCGTATGCGACACGAGGGAGACGGATATGCGCATTTCAGGACTTGCCGCGCTGTCGACGTTCGCGGTCGTGGTCGCTCTGGCGGCCTCGGCCGGCGCCCAGGGCGGGCCGCCGCGTTTGCCTGACGGGAAACCGGACCTGCAGGGGGTCTGGGACTTCCGGACGCTGACGCCGCTGCAGCGGCCGGAGGATCGCGAGGCGCTGCTGACGGCAGAGGAAGCGGCGGAGATCGAGGCGAAGGCCGTCCAGGCCGCCGTCGACGCCGACCGGCCCAGCGAGGTCCGCACCGAACCGTTGCCGGTGGGCGGAAATGTGGGCGGCTACAACAACTTCTGGTTCGACCGCGGCGCCGGCGTCGTCGACGACCGGCGGACGTCGCTCATCGTCGACCCACCGGACGGCCGGGTCCCGGGCGCGCGCCCGGGGGTGTCGCGTCAGGCAACCGAGGACGGCGAGTCGAAGCGTCCTGTGCGGTTCCGCGTCGGCGGCATCGGGTCGGACGGGCCGGAGGACCGCGGGCTGGCCGAACGGTGTCTCCTGGGGTTCAACTCCGGTCCGCCGATCGTGCCGGCCGGCTATAACCAGAACATTCAGGTCTTCCAGACGTCGGACCACGTCGTCATCCTCAACGAGATGGTGCACGATGCGCGCATCGTGTCGCTGGACGGTCGCGCCCATCTGCCCGATGACCTGGGCCAGTGGATGGGCAGCTCGCGCGGGCACTGGGATGGCGACACGCTGGTGGTCGAGACGAGGAACTTCACCGACCGAACCGCGAGCTTCAGCCCCTCGGTACGGTCGTCGATCGGAACCGGCACCACCCTGCACCTGACGGAGCGCTTCAGTCGCCTGGATGCGGACACGCTGCTCTACGAGTTCACCGTCGATGACGCCGCCAGCTTTACGGGACCCTTCACCGCGGCGCTGCCGATGAAGCGGGGCGGCGCCCCGATGTTCGAATACGCGTGTCACGAGGGGAACTACGGCATGTTGAACCTCCTGTCCGGCGCACGGGCCCAGGAGAACGCCGAGGCGTCCCAGCCGTAGCCAGGCATCCCACCGGACGGCACCGCCAAGTTGAGGCGGCAGCCGGTGCCTTAGGACTCCGCTCTGTCTGCCGACCAGGAGGTCATGGGTTGCCGCCTCGACGAGGTCAGTCTCCAGCATGACCCAGTCGTAGACCTCCCGTTGCTTGCGTGGCAAGACCGCCTGCTGGGTTTTGTCCATGGTGGCCTCGAGTGGCGCTTCACGGATCTGAATCGGAATCCCCTCAGCCATGGCCTTCCGGAGCACGGCCGCGGTCGGCTGAGCCGAATCGCCGGTCGTCGCGAGTCTCACGAACTGGAGCACGTGCAAGAGAAACAAGTGTTCTTTGGGTACTCGGGTACTCGTGGCACCCCTGTTCACCGGCTGAGGAACCGAGATAGACGGAGCCTCGCGGCCCCGCCGAAATTCGGCTATTCCGTGAATCCGGTCTGGTGAGGTGTCGGGGAAGGGCGTCTAGACCGCCTCTAGTACACCACCGCCATGCCGTCCTTGTGCGGTGTCGACCCGCCTATCATCGTACCGGTGAGCCGGTCGAACATGATCAGCTGAGCGCCGCCCACCCCTCCGCGGGTCGTTCTCCGTCGGATCTGGTGCCCCCAGGCCTCGAGCTGGGCCAATGCTGCCTCGTCGATACCGGGTTCGACGGTCACGTTCAGCCCGCCCTGGTGATTGATTCGAGGAATCTCGACGGCTTGCTGCGCGTTCATGCCGAATTCGACGACGTTCAGGAAGATCTGCACGTGCTGCTGGGGCTGTACGGCTCCGCCCATGGCCCCGAACGTCATGAAGAACTCGCCGTCTTTGAACGCCATCGCCGGGATGATCGTGTGGAAGGGGCGCTTGTGCGGCTCGACGACATTGACGTGGCCGGGCTCCCGTGAGAAAAGCGCGGCCCGGTTCTGCAGCGGGAAGCCGGTTCCCGGAGCGACGAGGCCAGAGCCGAAGCCCGAGTAGATGCTGTAGATGAATGAGACGGCGTTGTGGTCCTTGTCCATGACTTCCAGGAGGATCGTGTCTCCGTTTCCGGAGATGCCAGACTCGGGACGTGTCATGGCCCTCGTCGGGTCGATACGCTCGAACTGCCGCCGCGCGTACTCGGTCGAGATGATCTCCTGGGTCGGGAGATGATTGAACTCCGGATCCCCGTTCCATTTTTGGATGTCTGCGTAGGCCAGCTTCTTCGCCTCGATGATGTGATGGAGGTACTCTGCGGAGTTGTGGCCCATCGCGCCAAGGTCGACGTTGCCGAGGATCTTGACCATCTCGAGCGCGGCGATGCCCTGGCCGTTGGGCGGCAACTCGTAGAGCCGGTAGTTCTCGTAGTCGGCGAAGATCGGCTCGACCCACGTCGACGTGTGATCCTCGAAGTCCTTCATGGTGAGGAAGCCGTCGTGCTGGTCGGAATACGCCACGATCGCTTCGGCGATCGGTCCCTTGTAGAAGGCGCTCCTCCCGTGTTCGGCAAGCATCCTGAACATGCGAGCCAGATCCGGGTTGCGGAACACCTCGCCGGCCCTGGGCGCACGCTCACCGTCGAGGAGCAGTGCCGCCCTCGTCGACGGCTCCCGACTCCGCTCGAGCCCCCGCCAGGCGCCGGCGATGATGGGCGAAACGGGGAAGCCGTTCTCGGCATAGTAGATTGCGGGCTCGAGGACCTCGGCCATGGTCATCGTTCCATATTCCTCGAGCACCTCGAACCAGCCGTCGACCGCCCCGGGTACCGAGACGGAGTAGATACCACTGATGCGATCCATCCCGTGCTGGTCCAGCTTCACGTTCAGCGCGTCGAGCGTCATCGAGTACGGCGCCCGCCCGCTCGCGTTGATGCCGACCAACTTCTTCTGGGCGGCGATGTAGATCATGATGAACGCGTCGCCACCGATGCTCGTGCTGTTGGGCTCGACGAGCGTGAGCACGGCGGCCGTAGCGACCGCGGCGTCGATCGCGTTGCCGCCCTTCTTCAGCATGTCGAGCCCGGCGTTCGCGGCGAGCGGTTGGCTCGTGGCCACGACCCCCCGGAGACCCATGGCCGGGGAACGCAGTGTCTCGTATGGGAATCTCTCGTTGTCCTGTGCCACTGCGCGTGGAATGCTCAGACCGAGCAACAGGGTGGGGAGCAGTACGATGAGGGTCGTGAACCGACGCTCGATGGTGAAGTTCAGCATGGTCTTCCTCCCGGTGTCAGTTACCTGGATCGTACACCCGATCGGTGGCTCCAGGCTGCATCATCATGCACTCGGCGCCTGCCGCGTTCCCCGCCATTTAGGGCGAGGATGACCTTGCGGACCCCCGCCGCGGCGCTGCCGATAGCCGCGCCTTTCATAATCCCGCCTGGTTCGAATCCCGTTCCGCTGATTATTGCCTCCCGGCGGCGGCCTTCTGAAGCCAGTTTTCATGACGCGCGGAAATGTATAGCCCACGCGTAGCGGGGCTGTAAGAAAGGTTTCTGCTAGCGAGACTGCGCACCGTTCTCGACGAGGTTCAGCCACGAAGCGCCAGTAGGGGTGAAGTGGAGCTTGAAACGCGGGTGCGCGGCCAGCCACCCCCGCACGGTCGGATGCTTATGCGTACCGTAATTATCGAGGATGAGGTGAAGGTCCAGCCAGCGCGGGAAGGCGCTGTGCAGTTGGCGCAGGAATTTCAAGAACTCCTGATGCCGGTGCCGGCCGTGGCATTCACCGATGACGGAGCCGTCCAGCATGCTCACGGCAGCGAACAACGTCGCCGCGCCACGAACGATCAGGGGCCGCCCCCGCCCGCAAGCGCCTTCACCAGCCGGTACAAGAACTCCTGCCCCTCGTAGAAGTGCTCAATTCGAATCCGTTCGTCCCGCCCATGTGCCCGTCTGTCATCCATGTCTCCAAAGATCCCGCTCACACCGTAGACCGGGATGCCTTCGCGGCGCAGATACAAACCATCGGTGGCACCGGTGGACATCACGGGCAACACTGGCACACCGGGCCACATCTCCCGGGTGATCCGCTCGATCGGCTCCAGCACCTCGGGGGTCAGGGGTGAGGGCGGACTCGGTGTGGCCGTGCCGCGGGCGCTCACCTCCACCTCGAACGGCTCCGCGAGCGCCTGAAGCCGCGCCCGCACGTCGGCCGGATCGTGACTCGGCAGGAGACGGCAGTTCACGTTCGCCTGCGCCGTCTGTGGCAACGCGTTCTGGGCGTGTCCGCCCTCGAGCAACGTCGCCACGCACGTCGTCCGCAACCGCGAGTTGTAGCCCGTGTCCTCGGAGAGCGTGGCGGCCGCCGCGGCATCATCGGGGTCGGTCACGATGCGGCGCATCGCCTCGCCCATCTCGCCACCGACCAGATCGGCCGAGCCCGCAAAGAACGCCTCGGTCACCTCGTTCAACATGACCGGAAAGTCGTAACCCTGCACGGCCAAAAGCGCCTGCGACAGGTCGTAGATCGCGTTCTTTTTCACCGGCAGTGACGAGTGCCCACCCGGGTTGGTCGCCGTGAAATAGTAGGACAGGAACTTCTTCTCGGCGGCCTGGACGTTGTTCGAGATTTTCTCACCATCTCGCGCCATGCCGCCGCCCCCCTCATTGAGGGCAAAGGCCGCGTCGATCAGCTCCCGGTGCTCCTCGAGCAGGAACCGCACACCGTTGCGCGGACCACCCTCCTCGTCCGCGGTCAACGCCACGACGATGTCGCGGTCGGGGACGAACCCTTCCCGCCGCATCCGGATGAAGTTCGCCGTGTAGATCGCCGCTTCGTCCTTGTCGTCCGTCACGCCCCGACCGTAGTAGTAGCCACCGCGCTCCAGAAACTCGAACGGGTTCAGGTCGACGCTCCAGTCCTCCGGCAGGGCCTCCACCACGTCGATGTGTGCAAGCAGCAAGATCGGCTTGAGGCTCGGGTTCCGGCCCCGGTACCGGGCGACGAGGTTGCCCTTGGTCGCGGCGTCAGCGGGCATCAGGACATGGACGTCCGCCGCCGGGAAGCCGGCGTCGAGCAGCCGCCGCTCCAGCGCGCGCGCAGCCGCCGTGGTGTCGCCCCGTTCGCTGTTCGTCGTGTTGATCTCGACGAGCTCGGCGAGGATCGAGCGCGCCCGCTGCATATCCTCGGCAGGCGACGTGTTCTGCGCGGTGAGGGCGGTCGTCGTCGCCGCCAGCATGGCCGTCACGGCCGCCGTGCAACACATGGTATGTCTCACCTGACTCTCCCTTCGGGCTCCTGATTCTAGCAGCCCGTGGTCAGTCGCCGAGATTCGCCACACAATTTCGACTCGGGCGCCCGACCGTAGGCGGTTGCCGGGTCACCTACGGCATAATTGACAGATGGCCTATCGTGCGGTCTTCCGCTGTATCGCCGGCTGCCAGGGGGACCATCCCCTGTGGAAGCCGATCTACCGGTGTCCGACGTGCGGGGACCTACTCGAAGTCTCGCACGACCTCGACGCGTTGACCGACCGGTCGGCGGTCGCCTGGATGCGGCTGTTCGACGAGCGCTACAAGCGAACGACCTGGCCGTACGGTTCGTCGGTCTGGGGCAAGAGGGAATGGGTGTGCCCGGATATCAGGGACACAGCGGTCGTCTCGATGGACGAGGGCGGCACAAACCTGCTCTGGGCCGAGCGGTTTGGACGTGAGCTGGGGATGGACGAGCTGTGGGTGAAGCTGTGCGGCAACTCGCACACCGGGTCGTTCAAGGACCTCGGCATGACCGTCCTGGTGTCGGTCGTGCGGCAGATCATCGAGGACGGCGGAACGATCCGCGCCGTCGCCTGCGCCTCGACCGGCGACACGTCGGCGTCGCTCGCCGCGTATGCCGCCGCCGGCGGCATCCCGGCGATCGTGCTGCTGCCGCGCGGGAAGGTGTCGACGGCGCAGCTCCTGCAGCCCATCGCCAACGGTGCGCTCGTGCTGGCGCTCGACACCGATTTCGACGGCTGTATGACGATCGTGCAGCGTCTGTCGCAAGACGAGGGTATCTACCTCGCCAACTCGATGAACAGCCTGCGGCTCGAGGGCCAGAAGACGGTGGCCATCGAGATCGTGCAGCAGCTCGACTGGCAGACCCCGGACGTCGTCATCATCCCCGGAGGCAACCTGGGGAACGTGAGCGCACTCGGCGCCGGGTTCGAGATGATGGCGACGCTCGGCCTCATCAACAAGCAGCCGCAGATCGTGGTCGCGCAGGCGGAGGCGGCGAACCCACTCTATCTGGCCTACCAGCATGACTGGGAGTTCGAGCCGGTCGCTGCGAAGCCGACCCAGGCGTCGGCGATCCAGATCGGGAACCCGGTGTCGGTGCGCAAGGCCATCCGGACCCTCCAGCGGCACCGGGGCATCGTGGAACAGGCGTCGGAGGCGGAGCTGGCCGAGGCGGCAGCCCGCGCGGACCGCACTGGCATGTACAACTGCCCCCACACGGGGGTCGCCCTGGCGGTGCTGATCAAGCTACGCGAGCGGGGCCTCATCGACGCATCGGACCGGGTTGTGGTCATCTCGACGGCCAACGGCCTGAAGTTCACCGATTTCAAGCTGGGCTATCACGAGAGTCGGCTGCCCGACATCACGCCGCGGCGCGCCAACACGCCCATCAAGCTGCCGAACGACTACGACGCGGTGCGGCGCACCATCGACGAACACGCTGCGCGCGTGTCTTGACGCATACTTGACACGCTCCGCGAACCCTAGACTAGACATCTCCTAAGGGTGACATCGCAACGCTTGGATCAACCTTTTCGTGGCCCGCCGGAGATGTCTAGCCCCTTCGTACGTGGGGCCATTGAGAAAAGCCTGGCAGCGAGGCGGGAGCCGACCCTCGTCTGGATGGTTTGAGGCGGAGCTTCGCTGCCAGTCCGTGGTGAAAGGACCAGTATCTCGCGCAGCAGGCGGTCGACGCGCGGGTCGGCCGGCGGGAACGGCATCGAGCTTCATGCTATCATTTCAACACGGAGCGCTTTTCATGCCGATCTACGAGTACGAGTGCCGTGATTGCCGCCACGATTTCGAGCTGCTGGTCCACGCCGGTACCTCCCCGGTGTGCCCGGCCTGTCGGAGCGTCTCACTGCAGAAACGGATCTCGGCCTTCGCCGTGGGCGGTGGCAGCGCCGCCACGGCGGCCTCCGCCCCGCAGGCCTGCGGCACATGCGGAGACCCGCGCGGCGCCGGCGCCTGCTCGATGAACTGAGGAACGCCCCGTAGAGAGCACCCATGGCGGTACCGCGGATCACGAAGGAAGATCTGAAGGCGCGTCTCGAGGGGGACCCCGCCACCCTGCCGGTCATCCTCGATGCCCGGTTGAAGTACCCCTACGAGCACAGCACCCTCACGCTGCCTGGCGCCGTGCGGGTGAACCCCGATGCCCTGGATACGTCCGGGCTGTCCACCGACCGCGACGTTGTGGCCTACGACTCGGACCTCGAGGAGCTCGTCAGCGCGCGCGTGGCGGCGGCACTGATCCGACAGGGGTACCGCGCAAGCGCGCTGAAGGGTGGACTCCCGGAGTGGGTCACCGCCAAGTTCCCGACCGACGCCAAGGACGCGCCCATGCAGGCGCCGCCAAAGGCCGGCGAGTTGAAGTGAAGGGCCTCGAACGGGGTGCCCTACGCCCCGGGCCTCCGACCGCCAGTGTCGGAGCTCGTCGCCCATGATGATGATGCCAGGCTGGACTCACCCCTCGACCACCCCCGCCATCGTTGTTGCATGGCTCGTGGTCGGGGCGCCGTGCCACGCTCAGGCGCCGAACCGCTCGCCCCAGGATCTGCAGCAGGCTCTGCAACAACGCTACGAGCTCGTCCTCGATTTCTCTGCCGATTTCATGCACACGTACGAAGGCGGCATGCTGCGGACGCGCCTGGTCGAACGGGGCACCATGCTCGTGAAGAGGCCGGGGCGCATGCGCTGGGACTACCGGGAGCCGGAGCGCAAGCTGTTTGTCTCAGACGGCGAGCGGCTGTACTCCTATCTGCCGGAAGACCGGCAGGTCATCATCGGCCGTCTGCCGGACGATAACGCGGCGACGACACCGGCGCTGTTTCTGGCCGGCGCCGGCGACTTCGTCGACGACTTCACGGCCGCGTTCGACGCCGTCCAGGACCCGCCCGCCGACAGCTACGTGCTGCGGCTCACCCCGACCCGGACCGAGCGCGATTTCGAGTTCCTGACCCTCGTCATCGATGCGAGCACACTGGCGATCGTCCGCCTGATCTCGTACGACCTGCAGGGGGGCGTCTCGACCTTCGTCTTCTCGAACCTGCAGGAAAACCAGGGTTTGTCCGATACACCGTTTACATTCGAGATCCCACCAGGCACCGATGTCATCGACACCACACGGACCGACGCGCGGCGATAACCGTCCGGCGCGGCGAGCCGGCACGGCCCTGCTGGCGACCTTGCTGCTCGGCGTGGGGATCGCCGGTTGCGCCACCGGTGCGCGCGACCGCGCCCGGAGCGCGGAACAGGCAGAGCACTTCGATGAGGCGATCATCGAGTACACCCGGGCGCTGCAGGACCGACCCGGCGACCGCGCGCTGCGGCGGGACCTCGAGCGCGTCACGCTCCGCGCCGCGCTGCGCCACTACACCCGGGGACGCCGCTACGCCGGTCTGGGCGACTACGACGAGGCGCTGCTCGAGTATCAGATCGCGGCGCAGCTGAACCCGGTGAGCGGCGAGATTCTGGACGCGCTGGACGACATGCGACGTGCCGTGCAGACCAAGCTCGCCGCACGGGAGGCGGGTCAAACCGAGCTCGAGTCACTGGTCGAGCATGCCCGGACCCTCCCCGCTGCGGGTCTCGAGCTCCCGGACAGCACCCTCCCCGACACGCTCGTGTTCCGTGCGGCCAGCACACGCGACGTCTTTTCGGCGCTGGGTCAGTTCGCCAACATCAGCGTCATCTTCGACCCGACGTTCGTCGACGACACGATCTCGATTGACCTGCGCGGCGCGTCGCTGACGACCGCGCTCACCGCGGTGGCCAGCTCGACGAGGAACTTCTACCGGGTCACCGCCCTGCAAACGGTCACCGTCATCCCCGACACACCGGCGAAACGGCGCGAATACGAGGAGGAGGTGGTGCAGACCTTCTATCTCAGCAACGCCGATGTCGGGGAAACGATCGACCTGCTGCGGCTGGTCGTTGACATCCGCCGGCTGGCGCCGATTACCGCCACGCGCGCCATCTCGATCAAAGACACCCCGGAGCGGCTGGCGGCTGCCGCCAAGCTCATCGCGGCGATCGACAAGGCACGCCCGGAGGTGGTCATCGAGGTCGAGCTGCTGGAGGTCGACCGACAGCGGTTCCAGGAGTACGGCCTCCAGTTCGCCTCGCCCGGCTCACAAGGCATCGACGGGTCCGCCACGGTGACCAACAGCAATCTCTCGCTCGCCGACATCGGCAACCTGACGCGCGCCGACGTGTTCGTGGCCAACCTGCCGGGGCTGTTCTACCGGCTGTTGAAGCAGGACTCCGACACCCGCACGCTCGCCAACCCGCATCTGCGCACAACAGAGGGGCAGACCGCGGAGGCCCATTTCGGCGAGCGGGTGCCGGTGCCGGTCACCACCTTCGCGCCGATCGCGGCCGGCGGCATCCAGCAGCAGCCGATCACCTCGTTCCAGTACCAGGACATCGGGGTCAACATCGACATCACACCCTACACGCACCACAACGGCGACGTGTCGCTGGATCTGACGATCGAGGTCAGCAACATTTCCGGCACCGGGTTCGGCGGGCTGCCGACGTTCGGCAGCCGGTCGATCGTCACGACGATCCGGCTGCATGACGGCGAGACGAACATCCTGGCCGGTCTCATTCGAGACGACGAGCGCGTGGTGCTGGAGGGGATTCCAGGCCTGAGCGATCTACCGATCATCGGCCGGCTGTTCGCCAGCAATCGGCGGGAGACCCAGGAGACCGACATCATCGTCACGCTGACCCCGCGCATCATCCGGGTGCTCGATCTGGACGAATCGGACCTGCGGGCGTTTCGCGTCGAACGCGACACCGGGACGGGGTTCACCCTCGCCGCGCCCCTGCCCGCCCCCGTGGCCCCCGGTGTCCTCCAACCGAACGCGGATCAGCCCAACCAGCCGGACATCGGCCCCACCCCGATCGTTCCGCCGCGCCCGCCGCCCCCGCCGTAGGACGTTGTTAGGGTTAGGGCCCGGTCGAGCTCTTCTGCCTTCTGCCTTCTGCCTTCTGAGGGATCTCCGCCCTATGCGCCCTCGACCTCGATCTGCGCCCCCAGCGCGCACAGCCGCTCGACCAGCTGGGCATAGCCACGCTCGACCGTCTCCAGCGGATGAATTCGGCTGGTCCCGGTCGCTGCCAACGCCGCCGCGATCAACGCCATGCCGGACCGCAGATCCCGGCTGTCGAGCGTCTGCCCCGTGAGCCGCGCCGGCCCATCGACGATCATCCGGTGCGGGTCGCACAGGAACAGGTTCGCACCCATCCCACTCAGCTGCTCGAGAGCGAACAGCCGCAACTCGTACATCCAGTCGTGAATCAGTGTGCGGCCGGTCGCCTGGGTGGCCAGGACGCTAATGAGGCTGACCATGTCGCTGGGGAATCCCGGCCAGGGTGCCGTGGTGATCTGGCGGACACCGACCGGCGACGACGGCCGTAACAGCATCCGGTCGTCGTCCACCTCGCAGTCGACCTGCATCCGCTTCAGTACCGCCGTGATCGGTTCCAGATGTTCGGGACGGGCGCCACGCACCTCGAGCTCGCCACCGGTCACCGCCGCCGCGACCACCCAGCTCCCCGCCTCGATATAGTCCCCTTCCAGACGGTGCCGAACGCCAACCAGCCGGCGTCCGCCGGCGATCCTGATGGTCGGCGTGCCGGCGCCCTCGACCTCGGCCCCCATCCGCGTCAGGAACCGGCACAGCTCGACCACGTGCGGCTCGCACGCCGCGTGGCGGATCTCACTCTCCCCGAACGCCGCCGCCGCCGCGAGGAGCGCCGTCTCGGTGCCGGTGACCGACGCCTCTTCCAGATAGATCGATGCGGCCCTGAGCCCGTCCGGCGCCTCCAGCACATAGTCCGCGCCGGTCGCCTCCGAGCGTCGCACACCCATCGCCTCGAGCGCCTGCAGGTGGACCGACAGTGTCCGTCGCGCCGGAAAATCACCGCCGGGAGGCGCCAGATGCACCCGACCGCGCCGCGCGAGCAACGGACCACAGAGCAGCACCGACCCGCGAAGCCGTCCGACCAACCTGCGATCGGGCTCCTCGCCGACGACCTGCGCACACCGGACACGCAGGGTGCTGGTGCCCACACCGCTGAGGTCGGCCCCGAGACCGGCCAGCAGGTCGGCCATCACCTGGACGTCCTGTATCCGGGGCACGTTGTTCAGCACGCACGGCTCTTCGGTGAGCAGACAGGCAGCCAGCAGCGGCAGCGCCGAGTTCTTGTTGCCCTCGACGTCGACACGACCCGCCAAACGATGGCCGCCCTCGACCACCAGGCTCGTCAGCTTCTCACCCGTTCGTATCGTCGTCTCTGGACCCATCCACCCTCGTCTCATCCGTCACTCTTCTAACTTCTGACTTCTGACTCCTTGTGGATTCGCCTTAGAATTCACCCACATAGATCAGCTCCTCACGCAGTGTGATCCCGAAACGCTGGGAGACCGCCGCCCGGCACAGCTCAATGAGGCCGCGCACATCGCTGGCGGTGGCGCCCCCCTCGTTCACGATGAAGTTGCCGTGCACCGCCGACACCACGGCCCCACCGACACGACGGCCCTTCATGCCAACCCGGTCGATGAGCGCGCCGGCGGATCGCGGCACGTCCTCGGGCAACGGGCCATCCTCCGGACGCGGGTTCTGGAACACACAGCCTGCCGAGGCGCGGTCGAGCGGCTGCGTGCGTTTCCGGAATGCCAGCGACCGGCGCGCGCCAGCACGCAACGCGCCGACCTCACCGGGCGCCACTCGGAACTCGGCCCACAGCACCAACTCACCGGTGTGCTGGACGCGACTCGCATCGTATCCGAACCCCATCTCGGCCCGGGGCACGCAGGAGACTGTCCCTGTGCGGTCGACAAGCCCCACCGACGTCACCATATCACCCAGCACCCGGCTGTCGAAGTGCGCGTTGCCGTGGACCGCACCGCCCACGGTGCCAGGTGTCCCGGCCCACCGCTCGAGGCCGGCGAGTCCACGCCGGATCGTCCATCGGACGAGACCGTTGAGGGTCACCCCGCCGTCGGCGCGCACCCCGCTCGACCCGACGAGGCTCACCGCGCCGTGACGCATCCGCAGCACGAGCCCACGCACCCCGCCGTCGCCGACCAGCACGTTCGACCCACCACCCATCACGGTCAGCGGCAGACCCAGCGCGCGCGTCGCCCGCACCGCGGCCACCAGGTCGTTCGGGTCGCTGGTCTCGAGCATCCAGTCGGCCGGGCCACCGGTGCGAAACGTCGTCAGCGCCGCCAGCGCGACCCGCTCGCGGACGCGGTCACCGAAGGTCTGGCACAGCCGGACTCGCACCGTCTGCTGAGTGTCTTCCACGGATCCGTCTCGGTGATGTTCAACGACACGCCGTGAAGCCGGCGCCTAGCAGCCCGTGGTGAAAGTTCCGCTGCATTCGAACGGCGCTGCATCCCGCCTGACGACGTTGCTTCTCGGTCGAATACTGCCGGTATGCTCCCTCCTCGCGCCTTGCCACCCGGGCGCCTCGACGCCCAGAAATGCGGACCTATTCTTGACCGAACCCTTACCGCCCGGCGGCTCGACCACTGAACCTGAAGCCGGCGAAGCCCTCCCGCCTTCGCGAAGGGCCCGCGCAGAAATGACTTCCCATTTTCGGCCGCCGCCCCAAAAGGGGAACCTATTTCTGCGCGGACCCTGAGACTTCGGCGGACAGGCCGGCTGACTTCTGACTCCTCATGGGCGTCACCGCCGGCCCATCAGGGCCTGTTCAAGGGCAATCAGCGCGGCGACCGCCGTCCGGCGCTCGCAGACCTCGAACGCGATCCAGTCGCCTGGCGCGAGCTGCCCGGCCACCGGCAGATCGGCGCTGATCACCGTGGCGATCGTGGCGTAGCCACCGGTGGTCTGCCGGTCGGCCATCAGCAGAATCGGCTGACCGGACGGAGGCACCTGGACGGTGCCGACCGGCGTGGCACTCGACAGCACCGGGTCCGTACGGACCAGCTCGAGGGACGGCCCACGCAGTCGGTACCCCATCCGGTTCGACTCCGGTCCCAGGGTGAATCGGGCCTGCCCAAACACCTCCATGGCGCGCGGATCGAACCGGTCCGCGTCGGGCCCCGGCAGCACCCGCACCGTGGCACCGCCCTCGGGCAGGGTGACGGGAGCAGCCGGCGGGACGCAGGAGACACGCGGACCCGCCCCCTGGCCCACCCGCAGCTGGTCGCCCCCGCGGAGCGGGCGCCCTCCCAGACCACCGAGGCCGCTCGCGAGATCGGTGCTCCGGCTCCCGAGCACCGGTGGCACATCGATGCCACCCGCGAGAGCCAGATAGGCGCGGGCACCGCCTCCCCGGCGCCCGAACCGCAAGCGACTGCCACGACCGGCCTGACGCGGGGTGTTGGTCGGGGTCGGTGCCGCATCCAGCCACAACTCGAACTCCGCCCCCACGACGGCGAAGGTGGTCTCGGCGAGGA
Source organism: Acidobacteriota bacterium (assembly GCA_015659035.1). GTDB lineage: Bacteria > Acidobacteriota > Vicinamibacteria > Vicinamibacterales > UBA8438 > NP936. The sequence goes on from DQNS01000049.1 coordinate 20,084, forward strand.
ACTCGAGCGTCGGACCGACAAGCGTCACTTCGAGTGTCGCGCAGTCCGGCTGGTTCCCGACCAGCAGATTCGCGAGCTGGTGCGACACCTCATCCATCGCCCCGGCAACCGGCACACCCAGGGCCTGGTGGCCCCAGCGCCCGCGATCCTGCACCGTGGTCAGCAACCCCGGTTCCACGACCCGTATCGTCACCGGCCCGTCTCCATCGACACCGCTTCGAACCGAACCGTGTCCCCCGGACGAAAGAGACTCGGCGGCTCCCGTCCGGCATCGAACGGATCCACCGCGGCGAGCCCGATCAGACGCCAGCCGCCCGGCGCCGTGGTCGGGTAGATGCCGGTCTGCGCTCCGGCAATCCCAACTGAACGCGCCGGTACCGTCAGCCGCGGACTCGACCGACGGGGCATGGCGATCCGGGCGTCGACCGTCCCGAGATACGGGAACCCCGGCAGAAACCCCACCATGTACACGCGATACCGCGGTGCCGTGTGCCGGCGGACGACGTCCTCGGTCGAGCAGCCGGCGAACGCGGCCACCTCGTCGAGGTCGGGACCCGCCGCGCCGCCGTAGCGCACCCCCACCACGACCTCTCGCGCCGGTCCGGCGGCTTCCACCCCCGCGGCGGCCGCCTCCTCGAGGGCGGCCCACAACCGGTCGAGGTCGGTGCGGAGCGGATCGAAATACACCGTGACCGCGCAGTAACTTGGGACGACGTCACGCACGCCGGGGTGCCGCGCCGCGCGGACCCCGGCCGCCAGCGCCACAACCCGCGCATTGATGACCGGATCGATTCGTGGCTCGAACGCGACCGTCACCGCCGCGTCGCCGGCCAGCCGCATCCGCCAGTCCGACATCTAGCGACGCTCCACCTCACACCCTCGAGTCTCATCTGTCATGCCACGCGGCTCCGCTTTCGCTAGATAGCTCCTGCGTATACGGTTGTTGCAACAGCCTCCGAGATATCGCGTACGGGCGTGGTGCATCCGGCCTTTCCGGCGAACCTGCGCGAGTTGCAGCGCCAGTTCGCCACCGCGGAGGCCTGCCAACAGTATCTGACGGCAAGTCGGGGGCCCG
>DQNS01000139.1 GCA_015659035.1 Acidobacteriota bacterium
CCGGGGTCCCTGAGCGCTCCCGTGAAGTAGGTGAAGATGGCGATCTTGTTCAGGTCCGGGTCGCGTCGTTTCCACCCGAGCCGGCCGGCCAGCAATGTGTCGCGACCGGTCGCGTCGACCACCACCCTGGCTCGGTGTGTCTCCCGGCCGCCACCGGCGATGTCGGCCTGCACGCCGACGACCCGGTCACCGTCCATGAGCAGGTCCCGCACGACGACGCCCTGACGTATCTCTGCTCCCTTGCTCGCGGCGTTCTCCAGCATCATCGCATCGAAGTCGCTGCGCAGAATTTGCCACGTGCTGGCGCACTCGTGTTTGATGGTCTCGAAGAAGTAGAACGGTTGCGAGACCTGTCCATTGACTGAGACGAACTGGACGCTGTGCTTGCGCGGGCTGCCCGATTGTCTCAGCCAGTCGAGTACCCCGAGCCGCTCGAAGCTGAACCAGGTGTAAGGCATCAGCGATTCGCCGATGTGATACCGCGGGAACGGCTCGCGCTCCAGGAGCACCACGCGCCGTCCATGCTGCGCCAACACGGTGGCTGTCGTGGCGCCGGCCGGTCCGCCGCCGATCACGATCGCGTCGTAGTCGGGAGTGGTCATCAACTTGCCCTGCAGAAGATACCGCCGTCAGGGCGTCTCGTTCGCTGCTACGCCACCGGCGGTAGCACCTCGACGATGTCGCCAATCTTGACGCCGTCACGGACGATCTCCGTGCGACGGCCGTATAGCGTCTTTGGCTCCCGCATCCAGAAGACGCCCATCATCTCCGGATTGGGCCTGATCGCGAGGAAGGCCATCGCGTGACTGACATACTTGAAGCCCGCGTCACGCAGGATGCGGCCGAGCGGGATCTCGTTCTTGAGGATCTGCTTCTTCACCCGCGCGCCGAACGCGTCCAGCTTCATCCGGATGGCGCCCATCTCGACCGGGCGCCCGGAATACTCGTGGACAAGCAGGACACGGCGGTAATACCAGGCGCCGCTGGTGAACGTCGACAACGCGCGCAGGATCACCCGATCACCGTAGTGCCGCTCGAGGGTGATTGTCATGTCGTCTTCGTGCACGAGCATCGCGCGATACGGCAGCGGGATCTCGTAGGGCGCCACGATCTTCGTCTCGGGCATCGCCACACCCGCCCGGCCATACACGACGTCCAGCGGATAGAGCGTGTCGCGGGACGCGAGGCGGCGTGACGGGGTACGGCGGGCGCGGGTGCTGCTGGGCGACTTGGCCATCGGGTACCGGTCGATGGAGATCCGGGCAGGTTGCTGCGGCACGCGCGACGCCCACCGGCTTCTCCTGTCTCTGTTTTCGGGCGGGGCATCCCGGTTGGCGGCGTTGCTTCCTCGGTCACAGGCCACCTGCCTGCTCCCTCGTCGCGTCTTGCCACCGGGGCGCCGCGCTCCGAAAACCGAACTGGGCTTTTCAGCAACCTGCTAGTGTCTCGTGCCTCCTGAGAGTGGGCTCCTAGGTGTACCTGAGGTTCGTGTGCTCGGGGAGGAAGAACCGGGGCAGCAGGCTGTCGATCCGCAACAACCCGTTGCGGGTCAGCGCGATCCGACCGGCGTCGGCCGTCATCAGATAGCCATCGTCACCGAGCGACGTCAGCGCGCCCGCGAAGCGTTCGAGCACGTCGACCCCGTATTTGCCCTGGAAGTACGACGGACGGATCGACCCAAGCTTGAGCTGCAGCACGAGCTCGCGGATCAGCCGTTCCTCGTGGGTCGGCCGGAGGCCGCGGCTCAGCGGGAGTTCACCGCGCTGGACGGCGGCGGCGTACGGACCCCAGGTATCCAGGTTTTGCATGTGGACGCCGTTGATGTGTCCGAACGAGGCGACCCCCAGGGCCGCGAGGTCGGCGCCCTGCCAGAGCTGGTCGCGGTACACGAACCGGGTCGTCTCCGGGTTCTTGACGGCGGTGTAGGCGCTGCCGACCGTGTAGCCGGCCTGCTCGAGCGCGTCGAAGGCCTCCTGTACCCATCGCCGCTTGGTTGCCCAGCCGGCCACCGTGTCGGCGAACTGTCCGGTGCCCTTCAGCAGGTCGCTGCTAATCGTCGTGTTGTAGGGCAGTTCCATCTGATAGATGGTCACGCTGTCGGGGTTGAGCTCGATGGTCTGCTCGACCGCCGCACGCCACTTCTCGTCGGTGTCGCCGAGCATGCCGGCGATCAGGTCGATGTTCACCTGCGGGAAGTCGAGCGACTGGGCGAACCTGTAGGCGCGGAAGATCTCGGCCGAGCGGTGCGCACGGCCGTTCAGCTCGAGCACCTGATCGTCGAAGTGTTCGAGACCCAGGCTGAGCCGGGTGATCCCCATGTCGCGGATCGCGGCCAGCTTCGGCTCGGTCAGCGTGCCCGGCTCGCACTCGAAGGTGATCTCCTCGGCGTCGATCCACGGCGTCACGCGCGACAGGCGGTCGACGAGTCCCCGCAGCTGGCGTACCGAGAGGAACGACGGGGTGCCGCCCCCGAAGTAGATGAATCGCACCGGCCGGCCGGCGATCGCCGGCTGCGTGGCGTAGAGCTCCCACTCGCGGCCCAGGACGTCCAGATACTCCGCCACCTCGCTGGCGTTCTTGTCGGTGAAGACGCGGAAGTAGCAGAAGTGACAGCGCTTGCGGCAGAACGGGATATGCAGATAGAGCCCAAGCGGCACGTCGGCCGGACGCTGAGCCAGCGCCGGCCTGGCGTCGGTCTCGACCGCCGCCTGCGTCCACAGCGAGAATGGGGGATAGTTGGCGACGAAGTAGCTGCCGACCTCGGTCTGCTCGACCGTCGCGGTCTGCCCAGTCTCACTCATCAATTTCACTATACAGGAGGGTTACGAGGGACGTCGATCGGTGCGTGGACGCGTGCTGAAACAGAAGCTGCGAAGCGCTCCGGTCTCCTGCCTTCTGACTCCTCGAGTGAACGCTGCTTACCCAAAGCAATACACCACCCCGTCCTCGGATCCGATGACCAGCCGGCCTTCGGCGATGGCAGGCGACGCCACGAGCGGCGCCGCCGTGTCGAATTCCCACAGCTTGTCGCCGGTTGCCAGGTCGAGCACATACAGGCGGCCGTCGCTCGAGCCGGCGTACACACGGCCGCCGCTCGTGGCGGGCGACGAATCGACCCGCGCGCGGGTCGTGAAGGTCCACCGCGGCTCGCCTGTCTGCGCGTCGATGGCGTGCACCATCTTGTCGCGCCCGCCGATCACGATCGTGTCGTCCACCCCCAGCGCGGAGGAATAAAAGGGAAAGTGCCGCTGTGGGTGCTCGTAGCGCCAGAGCAGCGTCTGTGTCGCGAGGTCGATCCCCAAGACATCGTTGTCGAACGTGCCGAAGAAGACCTTGCCGTCGATGATGACGGGCGACGCTGCGGTGTAGGCACCCGCCGACAAACTGACGACCTCTGCGCCGTCGCTGATCCGGACCCCGTGAAACAGCTCGTCACAGCCGCCGAAATAGGCGATCCCGTCCCAGATCGCCGGCGTGGCGTGGACGTAGTTGAGCGTTTCGTATTTCCACAGCAGGGCGCCATCCGCTATCGCGAGCCCGTACAGATAGCCATCGTAGGACCCGATCAGCACCCGGTCGCCTATGACCACCGGCGACGACTTGATCTCGCCCAGTGTCTCGAAGGTCCAGCGGGCGGTGCCGGTCTCGGTGTCAACGGCATGGAACATGCCGCCCAGGTCGCCGATGAAGACCAGGTCGCCAGCGACCGCCGGCGACGACTCACCGATACCCAGGTCCCCGGTCGTATAGGTCCAGCGTTCCTCGCCGGTGGCCAGATCCAGCGCGATGAGGGTGCCGGCGTATGTCCCAACGTAGACCGTGCCGTCGGCGATGGCGGCCGACGAGTCGATTGCCTCGTCCGCTTCGTAGGTCCACAGCAGGGTCAGCTCCGCCGCCAAGGTCGCTTCCGACACCCCGGTCAGGGACGGGTTGCCCCGGAACTGCGGCCACGCGTCCGCCGGGGCCGTGGTGGCGACGTCCGGGGTGTTGAGTTGTCCAGAGGCCGGCACCGGCAGCAGCGCGGCGCCGAGTACCGAGACGTGTAACATCGTTGTCAGAAGGCGCATCGGTAGACCTCCAGGGCATCAACTGCGGTCAAGGGTCTGGGGTTGAAGGTGCCGGTCCACTGCCCGGCGGCGTCGTCGGCCAGCTCTGGCAGGTCAGCCGGGTCGACACCCTTCGTTCGGAGCCGGTCCGGCAGACCGGCGTGGCTGGCGAGCGCGCGCAGACGCGTGGACAGCCGCTCGCCCGGGTCGCCTCCTGCATCATCGATTGGGGGGAGTAGTCGCCGGTAGAGCGGCGCCGCTGCGGCGCTGTTCCACCGCACGACGTGCGGCAGCAGGATCGCCAGCGCCACGCCATGGGTCATCTGGTAGCGCGCTGTAAGCGGGTTGGCGCAGGCGTGCGCCGCGCCGAGCATCGACTGCTCGATCGCCAGTCCGGCGTAGAATGCGCCGAGGTGCATCGCGGCGCGCGCCTCGACGTCGTCGGGCCGGTCGAGCACCGTCTCGTAGCTGGCGTCCAGCAGGCGCCAGGCCTCGCGCGCGAAACAGTCCGACACCGCGGTTCGCCGGGTGGTCACCGCAGCCTCCACCGCATGCGCGATCGCGTCAAACCCGGAGGTCGCCGTGACGTATGCCGGTTGCGAGAGTGTCAGCTCGGGGTCGAGGATCGCCACGCGGAACGCGGCCTTCGGGTCGCCGCAGGCCATCTTTACGCGGGTGGTGGCATCGGCGATCACCGCGTAGCTCTGGGCCTCGCTGCCGGTCCCTGCGGTCGTCGGCACACCGATCATCGGCAACATCGGCCGCGTCGCCTTGCCATAGCCCCGATAGTCTTCTATCCGGCCGCCGTTGGTCAGCAGTAGATTGATGCCCTTGGCGCAGTCCATCGAGCTGCCGCCGCCCAACCCGATGATGCTGTCGATCTCGTGGGGTCGCGCCACCGCGCAGCCCGCCTCGACCATCGTCGTGTCGGGGTTGACGTCGAATTCGTGAAAGTGCACCACGTCGAGACCCGCGCCGGCAAGGTGCCGTTCGGCGAGCGCGACATGCCCGGCGGTGACCAACCCGTGGTCGGCAACCAGCAGTGGTCGTCTGAAGCCCATCTCGGCGGCGAGGGCGCCCAGGCGATCGACCGTGCCGCGCCCGAACACCAGACGGGTGCGGGGCTGATAGTCGAATGGCGTCACCAGGTCCCGCTCGACGACCGGTGTAGGGGTGTCTTCAGTCGTGGACGCCGTGGTGTTCCCCGGGGCTGCAGCCATCAGCAGTATCTGGGTCCGGTTGGTCGCGATCGGGCCGCCGAGCGACAAACCACGCTGATTCTTGGTGTCGATCGGGTCCGGTGCGGTGTGGGATGCAAGAAAATCGGTGCGGTCAGCGCATTCTGCGGACAAAACTCATAGAGGATGCCGTGAACCGTCCTGTGTGAGCACAACGCCGGAACTGAGGCAGTGCGCGTCTGAGCCAGGACACGAGAGTCTTCGTATGTTATCAACGTATGGTGGCCGGTTCCATCAGTTGGAAGACGTGTAGGCGGTTCCCGGCGTTTACGTCCAGGTGGGCGGTGCCGGTATGCGAAGCTCGGAACTGAGACGAATCGTGGCGAAGCTCACTCGTTTCTCCTGTCTTCTGACTCCTGGAGCACTCGCTCTCTACAGGTCGAGCGCTTCGGCCTCCTCGGCGCGGTCCATGATGAAGCGGAAGCGGGCCGAGGCGTCCCGACCCATCAGATCGGCGATCACACTGTCCGTCCGGATCTGATCCGCGATCCCGACGCGCAACAGACGGCGGGTCTCGGGATTGAGGGTCGTCTCCCACAGGATCTTCGGCATCATCTCGCCCAGGCCCTTGAAGCGCGTGACCTCCGTTCGGACGCGTCCGTTGTCCTGTTCGATCGTGGCGAGGACCGCGTCTCGCTGGCCGTCGTCGAGCGCCCAGAAGGTCTGTTTGCCGGCGTCAATCCGGTAAAGCGGCGGCTGGGCGAGATAGACCTTGCCGTTGGCGATCAGCTTGGGGAGATAGCGGTAGAAGAACGTGAGCAGCAGCGTCGCGATGTGGTTGCCGTCCGCGTCGGCGTCGGCCAGAATGATGATCCGGTCGTAGCGCAGTCGGCTCAGCTCGAAGTTCTTCCCCAGCCCGCAACCGAGTGCGGTGACCAGGTCGGCGAGCTCCTTGTTCTCGAGCACCTTGGCGAGGGGTGCGCTTTCGACATTGAGCACCTTGCCGCGTAGCGGCAGGATCGCTTGATGCACCCGGTCGCGGCCCTGCTTGGCCGAGCCGCCGGCCGAGTCGCCCTCCACGATGAACAGCTCGCTACCGGCCGAACCCGGCGCGGTGCAGTCGCTGAGCTTGCCAGGAAGGTTCAGCCGGTTTGACGTGGCGCTCTTGCGCGAGACCGCTTGCTGGGCGGCGCGGCTGGCCGCCCGCGCGCGAGCCGCTAGGATGATCCGCGCCACGACCGCCTCGGCCACGCTGATGTTGTGGTTCAGCCAGTGCTCGAGCGCCGGCCGCACGAGCCCGTCGACCACCACCATCAGCTCGGGGTTGTTGAGCCGGTCCTTGGTCTGCCCCTGGAACTGCGGCTCCGGCACCAAGAGGCTCAGGACCCCGATGATCCCCTCCCGGATGTCGTCCGTGGTCAGGGTCACCCCCTTCGGGGTCAGCCCGTGCGTGTCAATGAAGTTGCGGATCGCCTTGCCGATGCCGGCCCTCAGCCCGTTCTCGTGCGTGCCACCGGAACCGGTCGGAATGCCGTTGACATAGCTGCGGAGGTGCTCGTCGGTTGATTCGGTCCACTGCAGCACCAGGTCGAGCCGGGAGCTGGACGGCTCGTGGTCCCGGGTCAACGTGAATGGCACGTCGTGGACCGGGCGCGCGCTCCGGTCGTCGAGAATCCGCCGCAGATAGTCGGCGATCCCCCCCTCGTGGCGGAAGACCTGCGTTTGTCCGGCCGTCTGGTTCTTGAAGACGACCTGCAGGCCCTTGTGCAGGTAGCTGGTGATGTCGAGCCGCTCGGCGATCAGGTTCGCGTCGAATGTCGTCTTCGGGAAGATCGTCGCGTCCGGGCGGAAGAACACCGTCGTGCCGGTACCTCGCGCCGCGCCGACGCGTCGCAGCGTGCTGGCCGGTTGGCCCTGCGTGAAGCGCTGCTCCCACCGCGCGCCGTCGCGTTTCGACGTGGCGACGAGTTCCTTCGAGAGCGCGTTGACGACGCTGGCGCCGACTCCGTGCAGCCCGCCGGCGGTCCGATACGTCCCGTGCTCGAATTTGCCCCCGGCGTGGAGCGTCGTGAAGATGACCTCGAGCGCGCTCCGCTTGCTCTTCTTGTAGGTATCGACGGGAATGCCGCGGCCGTCGTCGGTGATCGTCACCGAGGCGCCGTCAGCGTGGAGCGTGACGCCGATGTGCGAGGCGTGCCCGTTCATCGCCTCGTCGACCGCGTTGTCGAGGATCTCCCAGACCAGGTGATGTAGCCCGGGTGGTCCCACGCCACCGATGTACATGCCGGGGCGGCGACGGACCGGGTCGAGCCCTTCGAGTACGGTGATGTCCTTGGCGGTGTAGCTCTTCGCCATCGGTGTCAGACGTTTTTCGGATCGGGCTGGCCGCTGGCGGCGGGACCGAGATGCCAGTGTAGCACGCAGGTTTTCCCGCCCCGTTCGTCACATCGCACCGGTCCTGGTCACCTCTCTCGTCGTGTCAGGCTAGCTGCCAAGGGTGGGTACGGTGATGGGCGGGGGAATCACACGGGTGAACTGCCCGCGTCGCAGCAGCTCCCGTCCCTTCCCGCCGCGGCCGGTGACTCCGTACTTGGCGGTGCTGATGGTTTGGCTGGCGCCGCGGTTCGTCTCGACCGTCAGGAGGTCGCGGTCTCCGGTAGAGGCGATGAAACCCAGCACCCGGTCGGTTCCCCGCGGCAGCTTGATCAGGATCACGCCCTTGCCGGGTCCCGACAGGAAGTTGATGTCGCGTGCGACGCAGAGCATTGCCCGCGCCTGCGCCGTTGCAGCGATGATGACCTCGTTGCCGGTTGTGCGGGCGACCCCGACCACCTCAGCCCCGGCGGTCGGCCGTGCGAACCGGCGGCCGGTCCGCGTGCTCGGTTCGCGCACCGGTTCGAGGCTGAACCGCAGGCTGTAGCCGTCGCTCGTGACGGCGACGGCGTGTACCGGTGGGGCGGCGCCCTCGCGCCGGGCTGTGATGTTCGGGGTGGCGCGCGGGTCGAGACTCAGCGCCGCCACGATGCGCTCGCGGTCCCTGAGCTTGAAGAGCCGCTGGATCGGCTCCCCATGGCCGGTCGTGGGGGACACGTCGGCGATCCGCGCGGTGTAGGCGATGCCGAAGTTGGAGAAAAAGACCACCGTGGCGCGCGTGCTTCCGCCGAGCACCGTCAGCAGCGTGTCCCCCTCGCGGAGGCGGGTCGTGCCGACGTCACGCACCTCCTTCTGACGTTTCACCCAACCGTCCGTCGTGACGAGCACGATGGTCTCCTCGGCCACGATGAAGTCGTCGGCGCTGTACTCGACCTCCTCCTCGGCGCTCTCGATCAGGGTCCGGCGCGGGTCCGTCTTGGCGTGGCCGTACGTCTTCTGGACCTCACGGATCTCCCCCCGTACCAGTGTCCACCGCTTGGCCTCCGCCTTGAGCAGGCCGCCGATCTGCCGGGCACGGGTGCGTTTGGCCGCCAGCTCCTTACGGATGACCAGGATCTCGAGTCGTGCCAGTCGATACACCTTCAGCTCGAGGATGGCGTCGGTCTGTTCCGCGTCGAGCGCGAAGCGTTTCATGATCCTGGCGGCCGCATCTGCCTTGCCGTCGGACTTGCGGACCAGACGCAGCACCTCGTCCAGGGTATCGAACACGATCTCGAACCCCTCGAGCATGTGGATGCGGCGTCGAAGCGCGGCGAGCTCGTGCTCCAGACGCCGGGTGACGACGTCGAGCCGGAACCGGAGGAAGTGCCACAGCATCTGGTGCAGATCCAGCCGTTCGGGTCGGCCGACCTCTGGTTGCTCGGTCGGCACCAGACAGGTCAGGTTCACGGCGAAATTTGTCTGCAACGGCGTGTGCTTGCACAGATACACCATCACCATCCGCGCGTCGGCGTCGCGCCTGAGCTCGAGCGTGATCCGGACCTCGTCGGTGGACTCGTCCCTGACGTCGACGAGCGGGGGCAGCTTGCGCGCCAGGATCACCTCGGCGATCCGCTCGATCAACTGCGCCTTGTTGACCATGTAGGGGATGCTCGTGACGTGGATGGTCTTGCCGCCGCGGGTCTTCGGTCCCGGTTTCCACGTGGCTCGCAGCCGGATGGTCCCGCTGCCGGTCGTGTAGATCTGCTTCAGCTCGTCCGGGGTGTTCAGCACCTGCCCGCCGGTCGGGAACTCCGGTCCCTTGATGTACGCGCAGAGCCGGACGCTGCTCAGCTCCGGGTTGTCGAGCAGCTTCAGCAGCGCCGTGCAGACTTCCCCGACGTGATGCGGGGGGATGTTGGTCGCCATGCCGACCGCGATGCCGGTCGCGCCGTTGATCAACAGGTTGGGCAGCCGCGCCGGGAGCACGACCGGTTCCACCTTCGTGCCGTCGTAGTTGGGCCGGAAATGCACCGTGTCCTGGTCGATCTCGCCCAGCAGTTCCGCGCTCGGCGGGGCGAGACGGCACTCGGTGTATCGCATCGCCGCGGCGCGGTCGCCGTCGAGCGACCCGAAGTTGCCGTGCCCGTCGATCAAGGGATAGCGCAACGCGAACGGCTGCGCCATGCGCACGAGCGTGTCGTAGAGCGCGACGTCGCCATGCGGGTGGTAGCTGCCCATCACGTCGCCGACCACCTTGGCCGATTTGCGGGGTTTGGCGCCGGCGCCGAGCCGTTGCTCCCACATTGTGTAAAGAATCCGCCGTTGCACCGGTTTCAGGCCGTCGCGCACGTCGGGCAACGCACGCGAGGTGATCACCGACAGCGCGTAGTTCAGATACCGGCTCTCGGCGGCGTCGATCAGATCGACGGTTTGCTCGCGGTCCGGCACGATGGGAACGGTGCCGGTTCCTTCGTCGGGCCCGTCAAAGAGCGGTGCGCTGCGGCGCCTGCGTCGTTTCGCCACGAGTCGTAGCAGGTTACTGAGAAGATGGCGAAGCCCTCCAGCTTCTCCTGTCTCCCGCTTCCTACCTCCTGCCTTCTTCGGGGTTGCTCCGCATCAGATGAAGCAGCTCGCCGAGCACCATGGCGGTGGCCCCCCAGACACGCTCGCCCTGCAGCTCGAAGTAGGGCACGGTGATCGCGTCGTCTCCCCGCCAGCGCCGCCCCTGGCGCAGCCGTTTGGGGTCCCGCAACTCGTCGAGCGGGATCTCGAGGATGTGGGCCACTTCGGCCGTCGCTGGCACCAGCGCTGGACGCCGGTCCAAGACCGCTACCACCGGGTGGAGCGCGTAGTTGCTGACCGGGATGTAGAGCGCGGACAGTTGTCCGATGATGCGGAGGTCAGTGGTCTCGAGCCCGATCTCCTCCCGGGCCTCACGCAGGGCCGCAGCCTCGACCGTCTCGTCGCCGTCCACGGCGCCCCCGGGCAACGAGACCTGCCCGGCGTGCTGGTCGAGTGTGCCCGCCCGGCGGGTCAGCACTAAGTGTACCTGGCGACGGATGGGGTAGAGCAGCACGAGCGCGGCGGCCACGCGCGACCCCGGGGGGATCACGCCCGCCTGCCAGCCCGACCGCGGCCGCGGCGCGAGCGCGGTGTGCATGTCGGGGCACCGCCCCGGGTCGTCGAGGGCGGCACGAACCCGCGTTTCTATCTGATAAAGTGTCGACACCACGGTCCGAGCGTCTATCCTACCGCGTCTGACGACGGTGTCCGCATCGCCCCTAACCGCATGACCGACACCGTCCCTCTGAAGAAGCTTGACCGGTCGATCGTCGAGGGGCCCCTGAGCCGCGCCGTGTGGCACCTGGCCTGGCCCACGATGGTGCAGAACCTCATCGGCGGGTTGCAAGGCATCATCGACCAGGCGATGGTGGGCAACTTCGTGGGGCACACCGGCAACGCCGCTATCGGCGTGAGCTCGCAGATCTTCATCCTGGTCATCGTCTTCGTGGTGTCGGTTTTCACAGGGATGGGAGTGCTGGTGGCGCGGTTCGCCGGCGCCGGCGAGCTCGACAAGGTCAACCGGTCGGTCTACCAGGCGTTTCTGGTCTCGCTCGTGCTGGCGGTGGGGGTGTTGGCGCCGCTGGGATATTGGCTGGCGCCGACGCTGCTGGCGCTGGTCAACGCGGCGCCGGCGGTACAGGTCGAGGCGTTGCCCTATATCCGGATCCAGTTCGTCTTCAGCATCGGCATGCTGATGTTCTTCATGTTCAGCGGTGCGCTGCGCGCCGCAGGCGATGCCAAGACACCGATGCGGCTGGGCATCCTGATGACCGCGCTGAACATCCTGCTGAACGTCGTGTTGATCAGGGGGCTGGGACCGATCCCGGCGTTCGGTACGCGTGGCGCGGCGATGGGGACCGCGATCGCCAGCGGGATCACCTGTCTCGTCTTCATCTGGATGTTGTTCTCCAACCGGCTGGTCATCCATTTCTCGCGGTCGATGTCTTTCCGGCCGGATTGGGGCATCATCCGGTCGCTGTTCAGGTTCGGGCTGCCGGCCGGGTTCCAGGGTATTGCGATGAACCTCGGCGGTGTGCTGATGTACCGCTTCATCGGCTCGCTGCGCGACAGCGCGGAAGCGCAGGCGGCGTACGCGGTCGTGTACGCGCAGCTCTTCTCGCTGATCACCTGGACGTCGGTCGGGCTGATGGGGGCCACCGCGGCCGTGGCCGGCCAGAACCTCGGGGCGGGGCACCCGGAGCGCAGCGCCCGGGCGACGCAGGTGGCGGCGGTGATCGGGCTGGCGGTGGCGGTGACTGTCGGGTTGCTGTTCTGGTTTGTCCCGCGGCCGTTGCTCGCCATCTTCGGCATGCAGGAGGGGGTCGACGCCGACATCGCGGTCGAGCTGATGAGCTACCTCGCGTTCTCCGGGGTGTTTGTCACCGTGGCGCTCACCTACACGGGCGGGCTGCAGGGCACCGGTGACACCCAGAGCCCACTGTATATCTCGATCGTGTCCCAGGTGGTCGTACCGCTCGGGATCTGCGCCCTCGTGCAGGCGACCTCGGGTCTCGCGGCGCACAACATCTGGCTGGCTATCCTCATCGGCCACATGATCCGGTGTGGGCTCAGCGTGATGCGGTTCCGGCAAGGCAAGTGGCGTGACATCGTCGTCGACATCAGTCCGGCGCGTGCGTGAGAGGCTGTCCTTCCATGTCTGACGAACCACGGGACCACCCCGCGACACTCGCCGCGCAGGCGCTCGGCCTGGTCGACCCGACGACCCGATCGATTGTGCCCCCGATCTACCCCTCGGCGACATACGAGCGGGCGCCGGACGGCAGCTACCCCGGCGGGCACACCTACACACGGGACCAGAACCCCACCTACGACCAGGCTGAGGCGCTGCTGAGCCGGCTCGAGGGCGGCCAGGGCGCGCTCCTCTTCAGCTCGGGGATGGCAGCGGCGACCACCGTGTTCGAGACGCTCGACATCGGCGACCACGTGGTCGCGCCGGAGCAGATGTACTGGACAATACAGCGCTGGCTCGAGGAGCTCGCCGGACGGGGGCGTATCGTCCTCGATCTGGTCCCCAACGGGGACCAGGCGGCCCTCGAGGCGGCGCTCAGGCCCGGCCGGACCAAGATAGTCTGGGTCGAGACCCCGGCCAACCCGACCTGTGCGATCACCGACATCGCCGCGACCGCGGAGGCGGCCCATGCCGCCGGCGCCCGTGTGGTGGTCGACAGCACCCTGTGCACCCCGGTGCTGTGTCGTCCGATCGAGCACGGGGCCGACCTCGTCATGCACTCGGCGACCAAGCAGCTCAACGGGCACGCCGACGTGCTGGCGGGCGCGCTGATCACCGCGCAGCGGGACGAGCCGTGGGAACGCGTTACCCACGACCGCGGCTATCGGGGGGCCGTTCTTGGTCCCTTCGAGGCCTGGCTGCTGCTGCGCGGCATGCGCACACTCTTTCTGCGCGTGTCCCACTCGGCGGCGAGCGCCCAGCGGATCGCCGAATGGCTGACGACGCATCCTGCGGTGTCCGAGGTGTTCTACCCGGGTCTGCCGACGCATCCCGGGCACGCGCTCGCGGCGCGGCAGATGTCCGGTGGCTTCGGCATGCTCGTCTCGTTCCGTCTGCGCGGCGGGGCAGCTGCCGCCAAGACGGCGGCGGGCGGGCTCTGGCTGTTCAAGAACGCCACGTCGCTGGGCGGCGTCGAGAGTCTCGTCGAGCACCGGGCGCCGGTGGAGGGCCCGGGCACACGCGTGCCCGACGATCTGTTGCGTCTCTCGATCGGGATCGAGGCGGTCGAGGATCTCCTGGTCGACCTCGAGCAGGCGCTCGCGCAGGGCTAGCGACTCTCTGACACGGGGCACCGACGCCGTTCGCCGGCAGGGAGACGACACAGGTGAGTGAGGCAGACGCACCCGGGCTCGTCATCCGCGCGGCCGCCGAGAACGATGTGCCGCTGGTGTTGGCGCTGATCAAGGAGCTCGCCGAGTACGAGCAGATGGCGAACCAGGTCGTGGCGACCGAGGCGGATGTGCACCGGGCGTTGTTCGGGGCGCCACCATACGCCGAGGCAGTGATCGCGGCGCTCGGTGAGACCCCGGTCGGTTTCGCCCTGTTCTTTCACAGCTTTTCGACGTTCTTGGCGAAGCCGGGGCTGTATCTCGAAGACCTCTACGTGAAGGAGGAGTTCCGGGGGCAGGGGTTCGGCCGGCAGCTGCTGGTGCATCTGGCGCGGGTCGCCACCTCGCGCGGCTGCGGTCGGTTCGAGTGGTCGGTGCTGGACTGGAACGAGGTGGCCATCCGGTCCTACCGGCGGGCCGGTGCGGTGCCGTTGGACGAGTGGACGGTTTACCGGGTGACCGGCGACGCGCTCGACCGGCTTGCCGACGATGACGACTGATGTCTGACCATGCCTGACAATGACCAGCAGCTGGTCGACCAGCAGATCCGGTACTACCGCCAGCGCGCGCCGGAGTACGACGAGTGGTTCCATCGTCAGGGACGATACGACCACGGGCCGGATCACACCCGGTTGTGGCAACAGGAGATCGCTGTCGTGCGGGCGGCGCTCGACGGGTTGAAACCGGCGGGTCGGATACTCGAGCTGGCCTGTGGCACCGGGCTGTGGACACAGCAACTGGCGCGGTATGACGGCGCTCTGACCGCGATCGATGCGTCACCCGAGGTGCTGGCGCTGAACCGGGCGCGGGTCCGGTCGGCGGCTGTGCGCTACCGCCAGTACGACATCTTCGCGTGGGAGCCGGACGAGCCCTACGACTTCGTCTTCTTCGGGTTCTGGCTGTCGCACGTGCCATTGTCCCGGTTCGCCGCGTTCTGGGACCTCCTGCGCGCGGCGGTCGCGCCGGGTGGGACCGTGTTTCTTGTCGACAACCGCTTTCACGCGGACTCGTCTGCACGGAACCACCTATCGGATCCGGGGCGAGTGACCCAGCGTCGCGAGCTCAATGACGGACGCGCGTTCGAGATCGTCAAGGTATTTCACGAACCGGAGGAGCTCGCGGCGCGGCTCGAGCCGCTCGGCTGGTGCGGCGACTACCGGATGACCGCCAACTTCTTCATCTACGGCAGTGCGTCGCCCGCCCGTTGACCGGGCGGGCGCTCGAGAAGTCAGGAGGCAGGAGTCAGAAGAAGACCGGAGGGTTTCGCCACCGTTCAGAGCGCCTGAAGCCCAAAGCCCGAGGGTAGGCAGGGGTCTTTAGCAGCCTGCAACCAAGCATGATCAGCTATCAGCTCACTCAGTATGGCCAGCCGCTCGAACGGGCCGAGACCGTCCGCCCGGACCCGGTCGGTACCGAGGTGCTTGTTCAGGTCGAGGCCTGTGGTGTCTGTCACAGCGACCTGCACCTGCGGGACGGCTTCTTCAACTTGGGCGAGGGTAAACGGCTCGATCTGTCGAAGGGCCGCGAGCTGCCTCTGACACTGGGCCACGAGATTGCCGGCACGGTGGTGGCGCTCGGTCCCGCCGCCGGTGGTGTCGAGGTCGGCGCGCGACGAGTGGTCTATCCGTGGATCGGCTGTGGCGGTTGTCCCACCTGCCAGGCGGGGCAGGAGCACCTGTGCGCCCGGTCCCGTGCGCTCGGGGTGACGCGACCCGGGGGGTTCAGCGACCATGTCCTGGTCCCGCATCCCCGGTATCTGTTCGACTTTGGTGACCGGCCCGTCACCTTGGCCTGCACGTATGCGTGCTCGGGGCTGACCGCGTATGGCGCGGTGCGGAAGGTACTAAGCCGCGTGGAGGGACAGCCGCTGGTCATCATCGGTCTGGGGGGAGTCGGGTTCGCGGCGCTGCGGCTGGCGCAGGCGGTCACGACCGCGTCGATCATCGCCGTCGATGTCGACCGAGAGACGCTGCAGGCGGCGGCCGAGACCGGTGCCGCCGTGGTCAACGCCCGCGCCGACGACGCGGCAAAGCAGATCCGGCGGCTCACCGACGGTGGGGCACCGGCGGCCATCGACTTCGTCGGGGCCGAGACCAGCGCGTCCCTCGGTCTTGGCACGCTGGCCACCGGCGGTCTGCTCGTGGTCGTCGGGTTGTTCGGCGGGGAGCTGCGCGCGGCCCTGCCGTTGCTGCCGCTACGAAGTCTGACGATACAGGGATCCTATGTCGGCAGTCCCGAGGAGATGCGCGAGCTGATGGAGCTGGTCCGGACGGGGACGGTGTCGGCGATCCCGGTGCGGCCCAGACCGCTCGGCGACGCGCAGACGGTGCTCAACGACCTGCGTGATGGCCGGGGCGTCGGGCGGATGGTGCTTACTCCCTGAGGACCACTCGAAGAAGTCAGAATTCAGAAGTCAGAAGGCAGAAGAAATCGATGGCAATCGAGCCGGAGACGCGTCACCGTGCCGCGGCCGCCGCGTTCATCGATGCCGGTGGCGAGCGGTGCTACAGGGGATGTAGCCTCGTTGCAACGCGCGTCATCCGGCCACCTCGCCCACCTCGCGCGTGATGACGCGTCGCGCCTCGTCGCGCAGCCGGACAGTCTCGTCCCACCCGGTGTCGCGTGGCCGGAGCGGCGGCTCGATCGTCAGGGTGATCCGTCCCGGGCGCAGCAGCAGGGTGTGGGCGGGAAAGATGTGGCGCGTGCCGCTGATGGCCACCGGCACCAGGGGTCGCCCGGTCTCGACCGCCGCCCGAAAGGCGCCCAGTCGGAACGGGAGCAGCCCCGGCGCTCGCACGAAGGTGCCCTCGGGGAAGACGAACATCGACTCGCCGGCACCCAGCGCGGCGCTGACCTCGTCGGCGCCTTCCATCTGCTCCGACAGCTTCGTCTTCTCGATGGGAATGTAGCCCGCCCTCGGAATGAGGGTCCCGAGCACCGGGTAGGTCGCCAACCGCGCTTTGGCGGCGAACCGAAGGGTCGCGGGCAGCGTGGCGAGCACCAGCACCACATCGAAGTAGCTCGCGTGGTTGGCCACGAAGATCGCGGGACCGAGGTCGCGTAGGTGCTCGAGCCCGCGGACCTCGAACCGGCACCCCGACATCGCTACGACGAACCGTGAGAACCGCCCGAGCAGCCTTCTCGCCGTGGCCGGCTGGCCACTCATCCGGACCAGCGCCCAGAGCGGTGGCACCGAGACCAGGGTCAAGGCCACGATATAGGCGGTAAAGGACACGCGTAGCAGTAGATCGGCCGCGCCCCGGCCCCGGGCGGCGACCGCGTGCCAACCCAGCGTCAGCCACTGGCGCGTCATCGACCCGGCGCCCCGGTCGAGGGTGCCCGCGAGGTAAGCCTCACGCGTGGCGCCACGTCGCACCTTGCCGCTGGAGGTCTTCAGCACCGCGCCGGGATGTGCGAGCACCACCGTGTCGGGCGGTACCCCGAGCGCGTCGGCCACTCGCTCGAGAATGCGCTGCTGCAGCCCCTCACGCACCGTCGCTGCGGTTTCCCGCGTCTCGGCCACCACGACGAGCCGTTCGGTGCCGAGCCCGGCGTCGGCCACCCCGAACACCGCGACACAGCCCTTCCGGATACCCTCGATCGCCGCCACGACCGCCTCGGCCTCGTGCGGGTAGATGTTGCGGCCGCCCTTGATGACGACATCCTTGCGGCGGCCGGTCAGAAACAGCTCCGCGTCGGCCAGGTAGCCGAGGTCGCCCGAATCGATCCAGCCGTCGTCGGTCGTGACCGCCCGCGTTGCGGTCTGGTTCCGGTAATAGCCGGCCATCACCGACGGACCGCGGAACTGGACACGGCCCTCCGTGCGCTCGGCGAGGGCGGTGCCGGTGTGGTCCACGATCCGGATATGGTGCCCCGGGAGCGCCCCGCCACACGACACGAAGGCGAGGGCGTCGGCGTCGGTGGTCGGCACCGCCTGCCCCGTCTCCTGGAACCCGCGGGCCACCCGGTCCACGCGCGTCGGGTGCCGGCGCGGCGTGAAGGTGAGGCCGACCGTGCACTCGGCCAGTCCGTAGACCGGCCGCATCGCGTCGGGACCGAACCCGGCGGAACCGAACCGATCGGCAAAGCGGGTCAAGGTCTCCGGCAGCACGGCTTCTGAGCCGTTGAGCACCACGCGGAGCGAGCTGAGATCCAGCCCTTCGATCTCCGCGTCGGTGATCTTGTTGACACACAGATCGAACGCGAAGTTCGGGGCGACCGTCAACGTGGCCCGATGCGCGTGAATCGCCCACAGCCAGCGCGCCGGTCGTGACAGGAAGGCAAGCGGCGAGAGAATCGCGACCGGTATCCCGAAATACAACATGCCGAGCCAGGCGCCGATCAGCCCCATGTCGTGATAGAGCGGGAGCCAGCTTACGGCGACGTCGTCCGGGCGAAGGTCGAGCCCGTCACCGATCGCGCGGATATTCGCCAGCAGGTTCGCGTGGGTCAGCAACACGCCCTTCGGCTGACCGGTGCTGCCGGAGGTGTACTGGATGAGCGCCGGGTCCTCGGCGGTCAGCCAGACGGGCGGTCTCGCCGGCAGCGGCCCGCTGTCATCGGTCGCCGGGGCGAGGTCATCCAGGGTCGTGACCGCCGTCAGTGTCGGGATCTGCCCGCGCAGCACGCCGGCCAGCCGTTCGACTTCGGCAAACGTGATCATCAGCCGCGTCGCGGCGTTCGACAGGATGCCCACTTGTCGCTGGGCGTACTCGGCGATCCGATCGGCACGGAACGGCGGGTAGATCGGTACCGGGATGGCGCCGGCCAGCAGGGTCCCGAAGAACGCGGGGAAAAAGGCCGCCTCGGTGCGGAGCATGATCGTCACCGTGTCGCGGCGGCCGATGCCGCGGCTGCGCAGCGCTGTGGCCACCTTCACCGCGCGACGCCACAGCCAAGCGTAGGTGATCGCGTGCTCCGTGCCGTCTTCCTGACGCAGAAAGATATGCGTGCGCTCCGGGGCCGTCTGGGCCTGCCAGTGCAGCACGTCCAGCAGCGTCTGGGCCGACGCAGGTGCGGGGACGGCCGCGCCAACCGGGGCCAGCACCGACGGCAGCGTCTCGGCGACCGCCGGTTCGGACGCGACGACGGCGCGCACCAGGTCGGCCGGGGTGTCGGCCCCCGCCATCACGCTGTCCGCGAGCCGCACGCCGACCCCCCGCTCGATCCGGGTCAGCAGCTCGACCCGTTCCAGTGAGCCGATGCCGAGCTCGCGCTCGAGAGAGTCGCCCGGCCCGATACCCGCGGCGGCCGAGCCGGGTCTGAGCTCGCCGACCAGCTGTCCGACCAGCTGGAGGATGTGGCGTTCGAGGGCGGCGTGGTCGTCCGGCGGGGCTTGCGACATGGGAGCGGCCGGCGGGGCAGCTAGCGGGATGTCCCGCCGCGATCATACCCCTTCACGGGGCAGTCTTCGGGCGAGGTCCAGCTGTTCCGAGCAGCCGAAGCCGGGGAGGCGTCAGCCGCCCTAGTTAGTTTTGATCTGCGTGATCGACCGGATGACGATTGTCTCGCGCGGCACATTCTCGCCGACGTCCTTGGTCGTGGTGCGCGTGCGGCCGATCCGACGGACGACGTCCATGCCGTCGGTGACCCGGCCGAACACAGCGTACCCGAACCCCTGTGCTGTGCGGTTTTTATGGTTGAAGTTGAGGTTGTTGTCGAGGTTGATGAAGAACTGCTGCCGTGCGCTGTTTGGCTCGGTGCCCCGGGCCATCGCGATGGTGCCCTGACGATTTCGCGGGCCGTTGGGTGCTTCGTTCAAGATCCGCCCGCGCAGTCCCTCGAGCTTGGGGACGATCGCGTCGTTCCCATCGTCGACGTAGCCCCCGCCCTGTACGATCAGATCGCGGATCACCCGGTGGAAGATGGTGCCGTCGTAGTAGCCGGCCTGCACGTAGGTCAGGAAGTTGACGACGGTGGCCGGAACCTGGTCCTTGAACAGCTCAATCTCGAAGTCGCCCTCGCTCGTTTCGACGAGCACCCGGGGGTTGGGTGGGGCGTCCTGCGCGCCGACGGGCGTTGCCACGATTCCCACCAGCGTCGAGGCCAGCACGACAGTCAGCGTACGGAGAGACACCGAGGGCTCCTTCCTGCGAACCGACGCACCTCAGTCGTTTGGCGCGCCGCTGAGTTCATGCGGCGCCACGAGGCCGCTACTGCACAGTGATCGACAGGATTTCGACCGGTGTGTTCGGCACGTCGGCATATGGACCACGGGTGCCGGTGTCGACGTCCTCGATCTCGTCGAGCACATCCATGCCGTCGGTCACCTTTCCGAACACCGCATACCCGTAGGCGGCCGGTGTGGTGCCGGTATTGTTGAGAAAGCCGTTGTTGGTGCCGGCGTTGATGAAGAACTGGGATGTCGCGCTGTCCACTTCATTGGTCCGGGCCATCGCCAGTGTCCCGTGGTCGTTTTTCAGCCCGTTGGTCGCCTCGTTCTTGATCGGGGGGCGCACCGGCTTCTGCTGCATGTCGGCCGTGAATCCGCCACCCTGGATCATGAAGTCCTTGATCACCCGGTGGAAGATGGTGCCGTTGTAGTGGCCGTCGGCAACATACTGCAGGAAGTTTTCCACCGAGAGCGGCGCCTTGGCTCGGTCGAGCTCCGCGGTGATTGTACCCAGGCTGGTCTCGATGATGACGACCGGGTTGTCCTGCGCGAGCGCATCCGAGCTGTGCAGGGTCATGGCAAGACAACACGCGCCCAACAAAACTAGCTTACGAGCTGACATGGCAGGGTTCCTCCATCCCGCGAACAGGGGTTGCTCATTCAAATTCTGGTATCTTTATCTTTGATCCAAACAATCGGAGAATCATGTGTTCCCAAACAGCACAGCCGGGAACCTTCTCACGCCGATTTCACGACGTGAGAGTCCGTCCGCCGACCTCGGCCCCGAGTATGCATAATTCACTGTGGCGCTGTCCAGTACACTCGTGCCCGTGCCGCGGTGCTGCGCGGTGATGAAGCTGGCGGACTCAATTACATGACCTTGCTCGATCGATTCCGTGGCCAGCCCGAGTGGCAGCATGAGGATCCGTTGGTGCGGACGTCCGCGGTGGACGAGCTCGAGGACGACGCCCAGGATCTGCTGACGGCGCTCGCGTCCGAGGATGCCGACCCCGGGGTGCGGGCGGCGGCCGTGGTCCGGTTGTCCGACCCGGAGATTCTGGGGCGGATTGTTCGGACAGATCAGGACGGGGGCGTGCGGGCCGAGGCGGTCGCGATGCTGCGCATGATGGCGGTGGACGATACCGACGCGGAGCGTGCCGCCGGTGCGCTGGCGGGTCTGTCCGAGGCGCGTGATCTCGGCGAGGTGGCGCGCACGGCCAGGCTCGAGGCGATCAGCGGGTCGGCGCTCGAGCGGCTCGATGGGCAGAAGACGATCAGCGCGGTGGCCCGGCGGTCCGCGCACCCGGCGATCCGCCGGGCCGCGCTCGCGCGGCTGGATGACCGGGACGAGCTGGTGGCAGTCGCCGTGAAGAGTGATCACAAGGACATCGCCCTGGCCGCTTTCGATCAGCTTGCTCCCGGCGGGCCGGAGGACCGCGAGCGGTTGAAGACGATTGCCGTACAGGCCCGCACCAAGCCGGTGGCGCGACGCGCCAGAACGGCGCTGACCGCGCTTGATGCACAGCCGACCCCCCCCTCGCAGGATGAGCTCCGAGGCCGCCGCGAACGGCTCTGTGAAAGCGTCGAGGCGCTGACGAGCGCCGACGACCGGGATCTGGTGAGCGGCGGACTGGCTCAGGCGGAACGCGAGTGGCGGTCGCTCGACGAGGCGCTCGCCCTGGCCGCCTCCACCGACCGGCAGGACGAGGGCGGTGGGCAGGATGCGCGTACCGATCTGGACACAGCCGACGCCGTCGTCAGGGAGCGCTGGACCACCGCCGGGGCGCAGCTACGGGAGCATCTGACCCGTCTGGATCTGGCGCGGAGCGAGGCCGCCCGTCTGAGTCAGGCCCGTCGGGCGTCGGTCGCCGCGCGTCTCGCGCTCTGCGAGCAGCTGGCCGTGCTGGTCGCCGACGAAACACGCGCGGCCCAGGTCCGGATGGCCGAACTGGCGAGGGTGCGCGACGCGTGGCAGGCATTGCCGGATGTGCCGCGCGCCGGTGACGCGGGGCCCGCAGACGAGGGGCCTGGAATCGAACGGCGCTTCGAGGTGCTGGTGGCGCGCGCCGAGGGACAGGTGCGGCAGCAGCGCTCCGCCGCCGACCGCATCGCGCGGCTCACCCAGCTGGCTGGCGCGCTCGAGGCGATCAGCGAGACCGCGGCGGTCGATCTGAAAACGGCTTGGACCGGCCCGTACCGGGAGTGGACGGAGCTGGTGGCGGCTGCCACGCCCGACGAGGTGGCCGAGCTCGCGCGACGCGTCCAGGCGGCCGAGGCAAGACGGGCCGAGCGGCTGAAGGCGGCTCGCGAGGAGCGCCGTCGTCGCGAGCAGGCGAACCTCGCCAAGCAACAGCGACGATGCGACGAGCTCGAGCGGGCGCTGGGGGACGAGAACCTCGCACTCAACGACGCCGAGCGCTGGCAGCGGACAACGCGGTCGGTGCTGGGCAACCTGGGGCGGCTGCCGACCCGCGGGGACCGCGACGCGCTCACGAAGCGACTGCGTCAGGCGCAGAGCGCGCTGAGGGGCCGTGTGCGCGAGTTGCGCGGCTTCGCCGAGTGGAAGCAGTGGGCGAACCTGGGCGTCCAGGTCGCGCTGTGTCGGCGGCTCGAAGCGCTGGTGGCGGTGGATGACGATGCGGTCGTGGCGAAAGAGTTCCGGCAGGTCATGGTGGCATGGCGCCAGGCCAGCGATGTGTCGCGCGGCGAGGGTGAGGAGATCTGGCTGCGGTTCAAGACGGCGCACGATGCGATCCACCCGAGAGCCGAGGCCTTTCTGGCCAAGGAGGGTGCTGTACGCGAGGAGCATTTCGCGCAGAAGGTCGCGCTGTGCGAGGAGGCCGAGCGGCTGGCGGAGTCGACCGACTGGCTCAAGACGGCGCAGCGCATGACCGAGCTGCAGGAGCAGTGGAAGCAGATCGGGTCGGCGACCCGCAAGCAGGATCGCGAAGTCTGGAACCGGTTTCGCGCGGCGTGCGGCCGGTTCTTCCGCCGCCGCCGTGACGATCTCGCCGAGCGCAAGCAGGCCTGGGCGAAGAATGCCACGCTGAAAGAGGCGTTGTGCGAGAAGGCGGAGACGGTGGCTGGTGAGAGCGACCTCGGGGTGGCGCGGGAGATCCTCAGGCAGGTGCAGGCGGAATGGAAGATGGTGGGTCCGACCCGGCGCACGCGCTCCGAGGCGTTGTGGCAGCGGTTCCGCACAGCATGCGACCGGGTCTACACGCGCGCGCAGGAAGCGAGCGATGCCGAGTTCGCCGACAAGATCACGGCGAGGGCCTCGGTCTGTGAACGGCTCGAGGCCCTGGTGTCCCGGACATCCCAGACCCACCAGGCGGGCGACACCGGCCTCGAGCCGCCGGACGACGTGGCCGAGACCGTCGCCGCCGCCAGAGCCGAGTGGCGTCAGCTGCCACCGGTGCCTCGACCGCAGGAGCGCAGTCTGACCGCTCGGTTCCAGACGGCGCTCACCGGCGTGGTCGAGCGCTACCCGGCGGCGTTCAGCGGGTCGGACCTCGACCCGGAACGCAACCGGGTTGCGCTGGAGCGTTTGTGCGGGCGGGTCGAGGCGTTGCTCGAAGACACC
>DQNS01000118.1 GCA_015659035.1 Acidobacteriota bacterium
GTCACCGCTGACGATTTTGCCGAAACGCCGCGCTGTATCCGCGAGGTGGGCGATATCGCACAAGAGTTCGAACTCACCGCAATGATCGAGTTCATCCGGACGTCCACGCATCTCTCCACGCTTACGTCGGCGCTGGCGACGATTCGGGAGGCAGACCATCCGCACGTCAGCCCGATGCTCGACTTCTTCCACTTCTGGTCGGGCCTCAGCAAGTTTCAGGACCTCGACCTGCTCCGGAACGGCGAGTTGCAGCACTGCCACTTCCAGGATCTGCTCGACACGCCGCGGGAACTGATCGATAACGACTCGCGGTTGATTCCCGGTGACGGCATCGCCCCGGTTGGCAACATCCTCCGCAAGCTTAAGGAGCGCGGATTCACCGGTCCGTTGTCGGTCGAGCTCTTCCGGGCGGAGTACGTCGAGGGCGACCCCTACGAGGTCGCCCTCGAAATCAAGCAGAAGTGCGAGGCGGTGATGGAGCGCGCCGGCGTCCTGTAGAGGGTTATCGGTCCGGCAACGCGAAGACGAAGAGCGTGTTGCTCCCGCTCGGTGTGTTCAGCTCCGGCGTCAGCTGGAGGAAGTTCGTCCCCTGCGTTTGACCGCCCGATCCGATGGCCAGATACTGGCGACCGTTCACCCGATAGGTCATCGGCCGCGCGCTTACCGGTCCGTTGAGGATCGTCTCCCAGAGGATCTCGCCGGTCTCGGAGTGATGGGCACGGAAGCGGCGCACGACGTCGCCCGAGAAGACGAGATTGCCGCCCGTCGCGAGCAACGAACCGTAGATCGGCGCGCGCTGTTGGTGACTCCAGAGCGTCCGTCCGGTTGACGCCGACACCGCCTCCACCCGACCGACCGGGGCCGTCTCCGGTTCGACGTCGGGGAGGTGTCGTATTTGCACGCGGATGTCGTAGCCGTCACTCGGCCCGGCTTCTTCGACCGACATCGCGATATCCATGCAGGCGTTGTTTAACGGCATGTAGAGCGCGTCGGTGTCGGGACTATAGGCTCCTGACGGCTGGTTCTTCCCCCCGAGCAAGTGTGGGCAGGCGAACGATGGGGTTTGGACAGACGTCGGGGCCGTCGATTCGTCGAAGCTCGGTCGCCCGGTGCGCAGATCGAGTCCCGTCATGATGTTCTGATAGACGGTGGGGCGCGCCCAAAGAAACTCGCCGGTCTCCGCATCGAGTGTCCAGATCAACCCGGTCTTGCCCGGGATGCCGGTAATAACCTTCCGTCGCTCGCCGGCGCGGAGGTCGGGATTGATCCACGGCACTTCAGCCGGGTCAGGGGCAAGCTCGGTCTCGACAATCATCCGCTCGAAAACATGGTCGAGATCCCAGTTGTCGCGCGGAAGATGCTGGAAGTACCACGCCATTTCGCCGGTGTCTGGATCGAGGGCGAGCGTGGAGTTCGTGTAGAGCAGGTCCGCTTTACCGGCGCCGCGAAGCGGCTCCGGCAATGGAGCGGGCGGGCCGGTACCCCAATAGGTGAGGTTTAGGATTGGGTCATAGCTGCCGACCATCCAGGCCGACGCATGCCGACGGGCAGCGCGGGGGAGACCACCCCACGTGTCGCCGCCTGCCTGGTCAGGGGTGGCGGCGGTGTTGATCCGCCACAGTTCCTCGCCGCTGTCGATGTCGTGGGCACTGATGAAGCAACCGCCAGGCCGCGGACTGTTCGGATTACAGCGCGAGCCATTAACCACCTTGCCGTCGATGATCACCGGCCCCGCGGTCTGGGCGACCCGTTCGTTGTAGTCGGCACGCTGCGTCTCCCAGACGACCTCGCCGGTGCGGGCGTCGAGTGCGACGAGGAACGCGTCGTTCGTAGCCAGAACGATTTTGTCACCGTAGATCGAAACGTTCCGATAACGATACCGCGTGCCGGTCACCCCGGCGATGTTGTCGGGGAGTGGTCGTCGATACTCCCACAGGAGATCCCCGGTCGTGGCGTCGAGCGCCTGGACGATGTCCTCCACATTGGCGAGGAACATGACACCGTCGTAGACAATCGGCTCCACCTCCTGGTAGCCCTCGTTCATCGCCCGCGACCAGACCAGCTGGAGCTCATGGACGCTGTCGACGTCGATCTGGTCGAGCGAGCTGTAGCCCCACAGCGCGTAACCGTTGCGAAAGCTGATCCAGTCGTCAGGATCCGGGCTGCGGAGCATCTCAGGGGTAACAGGAACGAACGATTCGAGGAGGGCGGGGATGACCGGTTGTTGAGCTGAGATCGCAAGAGTGGCCGCGACCACCATCGCGCCGACGAGTCGGGGGGAGGGAGGTCGTCGTGTCATGGCTACCACCGTATACGAGAGAAGGCGGCGAATCAATCCGCAGCACGCCGATGGCATGCTACGGATTTGTTGCGGCCGCTGTATCGGCTGTCGGTGTCAGCGGCGGCGCCGATATGTGGATTCCTGGACCCGAACGAGCCGCCTCGCTCGATCGGTTCCGCCTCCGGTGCGAACAATACAAGACCCTTGGCCTCA
>DQNS01000111.1 GCA_015659035.1 Acidobacteriota bacterium
CTCGGCAGCCGCCTGACCTGTCCTGGCGGTGACGCCGACCACCTTACCGCGCTCGATGCGGATGGTCAGGCCATCGACGGGACGACCATCCCACTGGGAAAGGGGAAACACGATCGTGCCCTCGACGCTCTCTTCGATCGGGGCAACCCGGATGGCACCGGCCGGCAGCTCGATCTCCCGGTCGATCAGGATGACGCCGCCCTCGGCGCGCACAGCCGAGGCGTCGCCGTCTTGGAAATTCACCGGCCGGTCGCCGATCCGGAACCGCAGGTCGGTACCAAGCGGCGACGTCACCCGGATCTGCTGACCACGCATCGCCGCCTCGAACCGACGCTGAGTCGCCGCGAGGGCCGCGTAGTCGGTCTCGAGCAACGCCCGCTGGTAGGTGGCGTCGATCAGGTGACGTGGAGGCAGCGGCTGACCCGGCAACGGGAAGGCGCTGCCGTTCTCGACCCAGTGGAAGTGCACGGTCCGGCCGTGCCCGGCGCGAAGCAGGTCTTGCAACGCCGCATAGGCGGGATGCCCGGGTGTCGCGCCCGGCAGCATGATCGCGGCATCCACCTCAGCCAGCATCGATCGATACGCCTCGCGCGCGGGCACCGCGCCCAGAGTCAACACACGGGTGTCCCAGTGCTCGGGAAACGGCTCCTTCAACACGTCGATGACGCCGATGTCGACACCTCCCGCCTGCATCACGGCGTAACGCAGGTGGGGAATCAGGTCGTCGAACATCCCGGGGGCCGCGACCAACAGCACCCGCTCGCCCGGCTCGAGCGCCAGCTGCGCGACAAGCCGGTCGGCCATCGCCGGCCAGTCGAGCGTCAGCTGGGGCTGGGCGGCGGCCAGCGTCGGCATGGCCAGCACGCCGACGAGAGCCGACGCCGCGATCGTTCTACGTGTCATTGCCGCTCCTCCACACGTGAGTGTTCGGAATCATAGCCTCGTCGTCTTTGGGTGTCCAAGTGAGCGGATACGCGATCTCCTATGACGAGTCGAGATGCCTCCCCGCGACCGACCCCCCTCGAGACTTCGCAGCGCTGTCTACACAAGGCGACCTGCCGGCCTCGGGCGACGGGGCGAACTACACGGGGGAAGACGGTGTTTGTGAAGCTTACGACGGTCTTGAAGAACCCTCAGGAGGCAGGAGGCAGGAGACAGGAGGAAAGCTGGAGGCTTCGCGGCATCAGATCAGCAACAGCTACTCGACGAAGCGGACCTCGAACATCTTCGGCCACCATTTGCCGGTGATGAAGAAGGTCTCGGCGGTCGGGTCGTAGGCGATGCCGTTCAGCACCTCGGAACCGATGAGATCCTCGCCCTGCAGGAGCCCGCCCGCATCAATGTAGTCGGTGACCCGGCCGGTCTCCGGGTCGATGCGGACCAGGAAGTCCTCCTCCCACACGTTGGCGTAGACCGCGCCGTCGACGCACTCCAGCTCGTTCAGGTTGCGCAGCGGCTGCCCGCGCAGACGCACCCGCTGTTCGCCGATCGGCTCGAACGTGTCCGGGTCGCGGAACGTGAGTCGGTCGCTCCCGTCGCTCATCACCAGCCGGTCGCCATCGTAACAGAGCCCCCATCCCTCGCCCTGATACTGAAAGGTCTCCCCCGGCTCGAACGAGTCGCGGTCATAAGTGAAGGCGCGCTCAGTCGTCCAGGTCAGCATGAGGAGCCGCCCGTCGACGAGGGCCAGCCCTTCGCCGAAATACTGGTCGGGCACCTCGATGCGCTGTTCAACTCGGCCGGTCTGCGGGTCCAGCCGACGGAGTGTGGACTCCCCATAGCGCCCGGTGCTCTCAAACAGCTGGTCGTTCCACCAGACGAGCCCTTGGATGTAGGCATCCCGTTCATGAGAGAGCTCGCGCAGCACGTCGACCCGGAGCGAACGCACCACCGGCTGCGACTCCGGCGCCGCCGCAGCCGACGCCGCGCTTGCAAGGGATGCCTGTGAGGTGGGGGTGGAGCGGAGCGCCCAGACGCCACCGAAGACAACGACCGCGAGCACCGCCACCGCCCAGACACGCGGCGACCGACCCGTGGTAATCGGGGACGTGGGTCTAGCGGCCCGTTTCTTGGTGCCCTTGGTACGTCGATTGCGCCCCACGGTCTCTCTCTGCTTGTAGCGAGGGGCCTCAATTATACGCCCAGGGCCCAGGTCTCGGGCTGGTGCCACACCGCCCCCGGCATCGTCAACGGCCGATCGCCGCCCGTACACACCTTCCCCGGTCGATCCACCGTGCCGAGGGCTGCGATCAACTTGTGGTGAACATTCAACTCGGTCCGTGTCGCTGTGGCCGTGAAGATTCCTTCCACGTGTGGGGGCACCCCAAGACTGGCACGACCTCGATGTTGTCTGTCAGATCCGCATCAGTACCGCGCGGGCGGGCGCGCCGGTGGCGCGGGCCACCATCTGGGCATAGAGCTGCACCTGGCAGCGATAGACGTCCAGCGCGACGTCCAGCTCGCGGTCGGTCTTGAAGTCCACGACGACCCACGTTCCGTCGTCGTGAAACGCGAGATCGACCACCCCTTCGACCAGTGTCCCGTCCTCGGCCTGCATCGTCACCGGCGTCTCACGGCGGCAGGCCCCGGCACCGACGGCGCGGCGGGCGCGCTCGAGGATCGGGTGTGCCAGCGCGGCGGTCGCCACCGCGCCGGCCGCTGCCACCTCCGCATCGGTCGCGCCGAGCATCCGTCCCTCCAGCCCGGCGAACTCGCCCACCTGATCCGCGGCGGCGTCAAGAGGCGTCACCGCCAGCACCGCGTGCACGAGCGCACCAAAACGGCGACCGGAGGGCCGGTCCGGGTCGCCGGCTAGCTCCACGATCTCCGGCTCGTCACCATCGGTCGCCGCCCCCACCTGGTCGGCCACAAGCTGCTCGGCCAGCTCGGTGACGGTGAGGACCCGCAAACTGGGTGTCGCCGCGTCCAACACCGTCCGGTCACGCCGTTCCCGCCAGGCCCGGTAGCGCGCCAGGTCCCGCTCAACTACCGGCGCCGGCGTGTCTTTCGACAAGAGCTCCGCCTGCCGGATGCCGAAGCGGGCCTCGATCCCGAGACGCAGCGTCGGCGAGTTGGGATCCCACCAGACCACCGGATAGCCCGGACGGTCCGTCGACCCTTCGACGGGCCTCAGGGTCGACGGTGAGCCATGTCGAACCGTCGACACGGCCGCGGCGTTGCTCTGCTTAGAATGCGCGGGGGAACCCGTCTGGAACGGGAGCACCTTGGCCTTCCCGGTGCCGGCGTCATCGGCGAACCAGTACTGCCCCGGCGCTACGGTGTCCGGCCGCGCCGGGTCGCCGTCGGGCCGGTCCACCACGCTGTCTCGACCGAACGGAGGGCAGCCCGGCGCCGGTGACGGGTCTCGGCGAGTCGCGACCGGTGGGTAGATCACGTCGTCGAGCGGCCCAAGCCATCCATCCTGAAACGGCCCGTCGCCGACCGCCGGCACGACCAGCAGGTCTCGCGCGCGGGTCGCGGCCACGTAGGCGAGACGGATCCCCTCCTGACGATCGCGCGCCACCTCGACGTCTTCATGATCGAGGAGGTCCAGCGGCGACCACCCGGCGATGCGCAGGGCGCACAAGCCGCGGCTGGCGTCAATGAACCGCCCGGCGGTCTTCCGGTGCAGCTTGCAGGTCGGGTCGGCCAGGACCACGACCGGGAATTCGAGCCCCTTGGCCCGATGCACCGTCATGATGCGCACGCCGTCGCTGCCTTCCTCGAGGATCGGTGCCTCACCCGCCTGACCGGCCACCGCCTGGTCCTCGAGCTGCTCGACGAACCCGCGGAACGACAGCCCGCCGCTCGCCTCGTAGCGTCTCGCCATCTCGGCGATCTGCATCACGTTGGCCAGCGCCTGCTCGCCACCCGGTCGCATGACGAATCCGGCGTGCGCGCGTGTGGTCTCGAGCAGCCGCCCGATCGTCTCGGCGACCGGCACGTCGTTCCGGTGTCGGTGCGCGTCCCGCAACACGGCCAGCGCCGTGGCAATCGACGCGAGCCGCCCGCGCTCGGTGGTGTCGACCGACGCATCGTCCACCTGGTCGCCGCCACCGAGCGCGGCCGGAATGCGGAACGGGTGGAGACGGCCGAACCGGTGGTGGTATTCGAGCAACGCCGCATCCTCGACCGCGAACAGCGATCCGCGCAGCGTCGCAAAGATGGAGAGCTCGTCATCGGGATACTCCACGGCGGCCAGCGCCGCTCGCATGGTCATGACCTCCTCGCGGTCGTGGAACGTCCGGCCACCGACCAGCAGGTGCGGCAGCTCCCGTGCCTCGAGTGCATTCACATAGGCGCGTGTCATGTCGGTGCCGAAGCTCTCGAAGCGGCGAAACAGCAGACAGACGTGACGCGCGGCGACCGCCACCCGGCCGGATGTCTGGACCGACGCGGTTCCGTTCTCGTCCTCCGACGGCGGGAGCCGCTCCGTCACCTGCCACCCGCTCTCGGTGACCAGCCAGCTCACGAACGCCCCGACGGCATCCGGCAACGAGCGTTCGATCGCCGATGCCGCGACCCGTCGCATCCCGTATGGATGCGGCACCGGCAGAACGACGATGCTCGGCTGGCCGTCCACCTCGTTGCGGTGGGGCGAGAGCGGCACATACTCGGCCTGGGGCGACTCCGGCGCCGCCGCCTGCCCGCCCCCCCGCGACATCAGCGGGGCGAACGCCCGGTTGATCAGCCTCTGGATCGAGGGAACCGCCCGGAAGCTGGTGGTCAACGCAACCACGGCGACACCACGGTCCTGCAGCTGGGTCTTCACCTGCTGATAGACACCGACGTCCGCACGGCGAAACCGGTAGATCGATTGCTTGGGGTCGCCGACGATGAAGAGTTTTCCCGGCGCCGGCCGCACCCGGCGCCAGTCCCGCTCGGCTGGATCATCCGCAGCCAGCAGAAGCAGGATCTCCGCCTGCAACGGGTCGGTGTCTTGGAACTCGTCGACGAAGATCCGGGTGAAGCGCCGCTGGAAGTCTTCCCGCACGTCGTCGTGGTCGCGCACCAGATCCCGCGCCTCGAGGAGCAGGTCGACGAAGTCGAGTCGGCCGGCGTCCCGCTTGAGCGCGGCGTAGGTCTCCATCGGCGCGCGCAGCTCACCCTGCAGCAGGGCGGCGAGATCGGCATCGGCGACCCGGTGGAAGTTCCGCAGCACGTCGACGATCTTCCTGTGCTGCTCCACGACGGTGGCTCGCGACACGCCGTCGCCATACTGGGCGCCGGCGCCTTTCCGTGGGTTGATGAAGTTGCGGTTGGCGGCCAGCTCGACCAGCGACGCCTCGATTCCGTCGTAGTCGCGCCGGCGGGGCCGCAGCTCGTCGTGTGTCCGGATCGCACGCGCCACCAGCAGACCTGGCCGAACATCCAGATACAACCGGTCGCTGCGCCGATTCGACACCTGATCGACCAGCTCGGCGAAGTCGATCAAGTGCGCGACGATCTGGTCGATGATCGCCTTCCGCTCGAATGTCTCGCGGCGCCACGGGGCTGGAAAGTCCCGCCACTCGGTGAGGTCGGTCGCCGCCTTCTTGAGCCGCTCGGTCGGCCGCTCCGTGGAGGCCTGTTCGCCGAACCCGCCGGTGGAGCGCCGACGCAGGGCACGACGGACCCCGTCCGGCGGATCGGCCAGTGTCTGCTGGAGCCAGGCGTCGAACGCCTGCCCGAAGGTGCGCTCCGCCTCGGCCAACACGTCGAACTGCGGATCCACGCCCGCCTCGACCGGCCGCTCGTGCAGGAGGTCGGCACAGAACCCGTGGATCGTGCTGACCTGCGCCTCTTCGAGGTGCGCAATCGCGTGCTCGATGTTCCGCAGACGCGCGGCGTGGTCGTTATCCCGGCGGTCGCCGGAACCGGTCAGCTCGTGCCGGGCGCGTTCCAGCCCTTCACGCAGCCGTAGCTTCAACTCCCCGGCCGCCTTCTCCGTGAAGGTCACCGCCAGCATCTGGTCGACCCGCGCCCCGCCGGTCGCCAGGACGTTGACAATCCGCGTGACCAGCTCGGAGGTCTTCCCCGTCCCGGCCGCGGCTTCGACAAGGAGGCCTTCATCCAGCGAGCTCCGAATTCGCTCACGCTCCGCCGCGTCAACCAGTACGCCCTCAGCCACGCGATGTCCCCAGCTGGTCGAAAGCGGCCGCGGCGGCTTGTGGATGCATGAAAGGTTGGCGAAGCCCTCCGACTTCTCCTGTCTCCTGACTCCTGACTCCTGACTCCTTGCGCATCCGCGTCACGGCAGCCGCCTGAGCACCTGCAGATCGACCAGCTTGGTCTGGTCCTTCCGCAGCACGCGGATTTCCTCCCAGGGTCCGCACACCACGCGGAAGTCGCACCAGGTGCAGGCGCCGCGGCGGGGGGCCGGGAGAAGCACCCCGGTCTCGATTGCCCGGTCGATGATCTCGAGCACCTCGAGCCCGTGCCGCCGCTCGGTCTCACCAAGCGACACCGACCGCGTGGCGTACCCGCCCGCGACCGTCGAGAAGAACAGCCGCGACTCGCTGACTGTGCGCCCGAGCGCCTGCTCGACCGCCAGGCCATAGAGGACCGGCTGTAACACCTCGCCATGACCGACGACCATCCGATCACGGGTCCGGTTCTTCCCGGTCTTGTGGTCGGTGACCCGCAGCTCGCCCTCGGCGGTCGGTCGTCCCCGGGCCTCGACGAGATCGACGATTCCGTGGAGCTTCCAGACCCCGTCGATCAGGGCCGGCTCCGACACGCTCCGGGGGTCGCGGCCCGGCGCTGCCGGGAACCCGAAGCCGAGCTCGGCGCGGATCGGCACCCACTCGCCCTCCTCGTTGGCCACCTGATGCACCCACCCCTTGAGGTCGGTCCGCATCGACTCGACCTCGTCGGTCCAGACCCGATCGATCGCCGGCGCGAGGTCCTCGTAGTAGCGGGCGGCCAGTCGGTCGAGCGTCTGGTCGAGCAGCGCCTCGGTCTCCCCCAGCCGGTCGCGCGTCACCGGCAGCGCATCGCGAGACTCGAGTGCCCGCACCAGCTCCGCCTGCACCTCGTGGAACATCCGCCCACGCGTCAGGGGATCCAGCCGCTCAAGCGATTCGATCTCCTCGCGCGGCTGCAGACGAAACACCGTGGACAGCAGGAACTGATACGGACACATCGCAAACCGCTGGAGCGCCGACACCGAGTAGGGCCGGGCCGACAGACGGTGCGCATCGAGCGCCGCCTGACCCGGTGCCTCCGGCTGATACACCCCGTCGTATCTGCTCCAGGCGGGTCTCCACCGGGCCCAGCGTGTCAGCAGTGACCGCCGCAGCCCAGGGTTCAGCTGCAACAGGTAGCGCGCGCGCCCGGTCAATTCCAGTGACACCCGCCGGCGCAGCAGCGGACCCAGCACCGACAGATCGTGCTCGGTGTCGTCAATCGCCAGGTCGGGGTCGGGCGGCGCCGGCCAGGCCAGCCGCGCGTCCACCCGACGGAACGCCTCGCGTTCGGTGACGGCAAAGTCGGGCACCCGGCCCGTCCGTGCCCGTTCCAGATCGAGAGCATAGAAGGACGGTACGCGCGGGCGCGACTCACCGATCTGGAGCCGCGGATAGGACAGGTACAGATGTTGTGTGGCGGCGCCGACGGCCAATCGGAGCAACAGCCGCTCTTCGGCCCCCCGGTCGTCGAGCACCCTCAGCCCTCCCGACACCGCCCGGGAGACACCGTTCAGCGTGCGCCGGTGTTCGTCCAGCAGCAACGGGTCCTGCCGTTGTTTCTGGGGAAAGATCCGCTCGGCCAGCCCCGGCACGAACACCACGTCGAAGGTGCGCCCACGGACGTGTTCAGGGCTACCCACGAAGACGCGGCCGTAGCGGCGAGGCGGCGGCTCCTCTTGCAGCTGGGTGAGCCGCTCGGCGAGCACATCCTGCACCTCGGCCAACGGCACCGGACCGACGCCGGCCATCGGTCGCAGCTCGCCGAGGACCGCCAGCACGCGGTTGGGCCGCCGCAACACCATCGGTGCCAGCGTCTCGAGCTGGTCGATCCACTCGCCCCAGGTCGCGCGCGGCGGCAACGCCCCCAGGCGATCGATGATCGGGAGCGCGAACCGGCGCAGGTGATCGAGATTGGCCAGATCACTCTCAAGCCGCCGGACACGGGACGACTGCGGCTCGTCGCTGGCAGCCTCCGTCAGCCGCAGGCGCAGCTCCTGTTCGAGCCCGGACAACCGTCTGGCCCAGCGGTGGTGACCACCGATGACCGCCGACTCGACCAGCAGCCGGTCCCACCGCCACGGCGCTCGGAGACCGCCCTCGACCACCGGCCGATCATCGGCGTCCGGCCCCGTGTCACCGGCCGACGGCTCGACATCGACACGATCGAACAACGAGGGCTGCAGCGGCGGCGGCGGTAGGACCTGGTCCGCCTCGGACGGCGGCACCCACCGTGCGCGGTCGGTCGGTGGCGCGCCCTGTTCGTCCGGCAGCGGCACCTGCCCAAGCGACAGATACTCAGAGAAACGACGGGCCGAGAGCCGCTCGGCAGCACAGGCCAGCAAGGCGACGAAGGCGCGGCCCGCCGGGTCCGGGACTCGAGTGCCGCGGACGAACCAGGCCTCGACCCCGGCTCGCCGCAGCGCCGTCTCGAGCGGCGCCGCGTAGACCTGCGGCGCCCGCAGCAGCACCGCCATCCGATCGAGCGGGATCCCACGGCGCGCCTGCTGCTGTACCGCACGGGCGATCTCCACGCACTCGCGCGCCTCGCCGGGCGCCGAGAACAGCGTCACACCGGCACCGGCATCCGGTGGGAGCTGCGCCGCGTCCGGCTCGATCGTTTCGAACAGCCGCTGGCGCACGCGCGCGAGCGGGGCCGTGGCGGGCAGTGGCTCGTCAATCGACTCGACCGTGGCCAGCGGCAGCTCGCCGAGGGCAGCTCGGGTGCGGTCGTCTCCCGCCGGCACCGTTGCCACGAGGCGCACAGCACGGCTGGCCAGCGCGCCGACCAGCTCCAGCGTCGCCTCGTCGCGCACCGGCACATCGAGCAGCAACACGGGGACCTCGAGCGGCACGCCGACCGGGTCTGGCCCGCTCACCGCCGCCGCAGCCAGGCGATACAGATCGGGGAGGTCGATGAGGTTCGCGTTCGCGAGTTGCTGGGCATAGCGCCGCGCCAGCAGCTCGACGTCGGCGCCGACCGCACCACAGACGCCGAGGCGTTCCGGGCTGACACCACCGAGCCGCAGGTCCTCGAGGGTCGACGCCAGCGTGCGGCCGAAACTCCGCAGCCGGGCGATTGGCCCCAGATACCGGAGGGTGTCCTGTTCGAGCTCCTCGAACGCGGCCCGCGCGGCCACCGCCTCGGCGCCAAGCCGCGTCGCGGGCGCCAGACCGCGTCGGGCGAGCTGCGTGGAGGCAACACGGGCGGCGAGCTGACCCAGACTGAACCGATGCAGACCGAAGGTGGCGCCCCGGCGGGCGGACAGCTCGCGCGCGAAGTCGTCCACGGCGTCCCGCGAGGCGCCAACCAGCAGCGCTTCGGTCGCGGGTGATACGGTGTCGAGGAATCGATGCGCCGCGGCGATCCGTGCCGCCGCCGTCGCAGACGGGTGGAGCGTGACCGCGCCCATTGAGGATCGTTCCCCGGAGCCAGATGCCGGGGTCTCCGCTTACGACAGCGCCACGCTGCCGTCGACCGATGCTACCACGCACCGCGCGGGAACCGCCGCCCCGCTGGCGTGGCTGGTCATGCCCGCCGCGGCCGTGCAGGCCGTCACGCCGCTCCCATCCCCGCCGGCGCCGCCCGCGACCGAGGCGGCAGAGTCGGTGTGAGCGGCGCCAGGCTGCAGCCGGAGCGGGCGAGGACGCTACTCATCCTCGTCCGCTTCCACGCGCCTCGCACCACGGGTATTCACTCTCCCCACATACGTATCGCTCTGAAGACCGGCGACCTCGCGGAACCGTGCCGCCATGCAAACGGCGAGGCCCGCCGCCTGATCGTCGGACGACGCGAAGGCAAACACTGAAGGACCCGACCCGGACAGTGAGCACCCGAGCGCCCCAGCCTCGAGCGCCGTCTGCTTCACCTCGGCGAACCCGGGCACGAGCGACGCGCGGATCGGCTCGACGAGGTCGTCGCTGATCGCCCGGCCGAACAGCTCGAGGTCCCCGCGGTGCAACGCCGTGACCAGCGCACCGAGTTGACCGAGGTTGGCGACCACCTGGGCGATCGCGAATCGGTGCTCGGTGACGAGCCGGCGTGCCTCGGCGGTCACCACCGAGACATGCGGGTGCACCACGGCCACCCGTAGTGCATCGGGCACCGGCAGCGACAGCAGCTCCATCGGGGTGTAGCTGCGGATCAGGACGATACCGCCCGCTACACACGGGGCCACGTTGTCGGCGTGTACGCCACCCGAGACGACCCGTTCCCCCTCGAGGGCGCACGCGATCAGCTCGTCTCGGTCGAACACGCCCCCGAGGAGCTCGCTGACCGCGAGAACCCCACCGACGCTGCTGGCGGCCGAGCTGCCGAGTCCGCTCGCGAGCGGCATGCGCTTGTCGAGCCACAACCGGACACCGGGTGGCCGGCGGTCTGTCTTGCGTGCGTCGAAGGCCAGGAGCGCCGCCGTGGCGGCGATCCCGACGACGTTTCGGGTGGGGTCGGTCGTGAGCCGGCCGCTGTCACCGCGGACCTCGACGATCTCGACACCCGGAGTATCCGACCACTCCGCCTCGACGTAGTCCCCGGGCTGCTCGATCGCCAGACCCAGCACATCGAACCCTGGACCAAGATTCGACAGGGTGGCTGGAGCATGCACACGAACGCGCGCCATCATGGACATGGATTCCTGGGACTTGGAATTGGGGATCGGGGACGGGGGTCGTGGGCCGCGGACTGGGGACGGATAACGATGACTGCACTCAACTCCGTGTAGGGACCCTGGACACGAGAAGTGGCGCCCGACGGGCGCCCACCACCTTTCTCCTGACTCCTGCCTCCTGACTCCTGTCCCCTCGGGTTAGGGCCCGTATGGGGCCCCGACGTTAGTCCGCCGGCGGGCGCGCGGTCCGCACAGCGCTTTCGAGATCCTCGAGCTCCGAGATCCCACCATGAATCGGCAGAATCGTGTTCACCCGGAGCCCCCGGTCCTCGATGTTCCGGAGCAGCACCTCCGCGAACGGCGCCTCCCGGGAGGTCGGCGAGTAGGCGTCAGCCTCGATCAGGATCCGCTCCCGCGGCAGATATACCATCACGATCCCGTCACAGTGCGCATCGTCCACGATCCGGTAGATCTGCAGCGTCCGGCGACCGTCGGTCAGCTCGTACATCTCGTCCCCGGTCACGGTCTCGATCGTGAGCGGCTGCGGGTTCCGGGCGAGTGCATCCTGCACGATCGAGTGCTGTCTCGCCACGATGTCCTCGAAGAACGAGCGGTTCAACTCATGGGTGACCACGGTCAACCCCTCCGACACGACTGCGCGGATCCCAGCCGAGTGGTCGAAGTGGTGGTGGGTGTTGATGACGTACTGCAGCGGCTTGTCCGGTCGCAGCGCGCGTACGCGTTCGATCACCGCCAGCGTGCGCGCCTCGTTCTGGGGCGCCTCGACCAGCGCCAGATACTCTGCGAACTCGACCAGTACGCTGTGGTGCGACTGCCCGGTGAGATACCAAACCCCGCCGGCGACCTCCTCCACCTCCACGGTAACGGTGGCCGTCGCCGGCGCCGCCGACCGCGCGCCCGCCGGCGCCGCGAGGTCGTCGATCGGACCGTTCGGGCTCGTGCTCACCCGATACTCCGACACCCGGAAGCGGTCGAGGCTGGTCGCATAGCCGCGCGGGAGCGTCAGTCGGGTCTGAAACCCACCCAGCCCGCCGGTCTCGGCATAGTCTTCGAAGAGCGTCTCGATGGCGACGTCGCCCAGGACCGGGTGATACGTCGAGGACATCACCTTGCTCGGCAGCCCGGTCTCGCCGTCGACGAAGAGCGTGAACTGGGTCCCACTGGCCCCAGCGACGTCGACCACCTGCTGCCCCTCCTCCTCGCGCAGGTTGCTCACGGTCGAGGTCTCGTCGAGTGCCAGCAGCAGGATGCCGACCGGGTTGTGGTACATCTCGGCCCAGCGATCGGCTGCGATCTGTTCGGAGGCGCGCACGGTGCCCTCGCCCTGCGCGTCATACGCCACGTCTCCGTCCAGGCCGTAGGTTTGCCGCACTCCGTACAGGGGACTGCCCGTGAGAAACGTCGAGGTGCGGTCCTGACGCAACCGCCAGCGCTCGTTCGCGAAGTCGATCTGCAGCCGGTAGTTCTCAACCTCGTAGTACGGCAGGTCCGAGCGCGGGCTCTTGTTCTGGCCGAGCCGGTACGTACGCCCCTGACCGTCGATGACCAGTGTCGTCGTCTCACGCAGGGCGCGCAGGCTTCCAATCGCCTCGGCCGCGTCCTCGACGAGTTGCAGCTCGGGCGTCGCCGCCCCTCCGCAGCCGACGAACAGGAGGGACGACACGACCAAGCAGCGCTGCCATCTCCTCATGACCTCTTCCGCCTCTCCGCCGCATTCTGTCTCAAAGCGCAACAGGGTGCAACCACGGGCCGTGACGCGCAACCGCGCGCAGACTGCCTGCCTCCAACGGCCGTATCTCCCTCTGTATCAAGGAGAAACCGACCGTTCTCCTGACTCCTGTCTTCTGTAGGATCGGAAGGGTCTAGAGCAGCCCCAGCTGCAGCTTGGCCGCTTCGGTCATCTTGCTCATTTCCCACGTTGGTTCCCACACCACATCGACCCAGGCGTCGCTGACACCGGGCACCGCCTTCGCTTTGGCCTTGACCTCGACCGGGAGGGACTGGGCGGCGGGGCAACCGGGCGAGGTCAGCGTCATGCGAATGCCCACCAACCCGTCGGCGTTCACGTCGATGTCGTAGATGAGCCCGAGTTCGTAGATGTTGACCGGGATCTCCGGGTCGTAGACGGTCGACAGCGCCTCGATCAGCTTCGGCTTGAGCTCGAGTGTCTTGAGCGGGTCCGGTTCGATCGGGTCATGGGTCGTCTCGGCGGGCGGGGGCGGCGGCGGGATCGCCGGGGGCGGCTCCACGCGTGGCGGTGTCATCTCGGCGGCCGGCGGCGGGACCCCGTCCGATGCCGCGGCGTCGGGCGAGACCGCCGTCTTCGGGTCGGCGGGCTCGGGTGGTGTGTTGAAGTTGAAGATGCCCATCTGTCACTCCGTTGAGACCGCCTCGTGGCGGTCGTCGACCGCGGCGCGCAGCGTATGCCAGGCCAGGATGGCGCACTTGACCCGGGCCGGGTAGTCGCGCACGCCGGCGAAGACGTTCAGCTTGCCGAGCGCGGGATCGTCGGTTGAAGCGGTCTGGTCGGTCACCAGCCGATGAAAACGATCGAACAACGCTCGCGCCTCGTCGAGCGTCTTGCCCTTGATTCCCTCTGTCATCAGCGAGGCCGAGGCCTGGGAAATGGCGCAGCCCGAGCCCTGGAATCGTACATCGGTCACCACCCCATCGTCGACCCTGACCGCGATCGACAGTCGGTCGCCGCAGAGCGGGTTGTGGCCGTCGGCCTGGAGATCGGCGTCCTCGAGCGGCCCGAAGTTGCGTGGGCTCCGGTTGTGGTCGAGGATGACCTCCTGATAGAGCTCTCGCAAGTGAGACATCAGCCGAAGATCTCCCGCACCTTCGTCAGCGCCGTCACCAGTTGATCAATCTCCTCGACCGTGTTGTACATCGCCAGCGAGGCACGGGCGGTGGCCGGCACGTTGAACCGGGCCATCACCGGCTGTGTGCAGTGGTGTCCAGTGCGGATGGCGACACCCTCGGTGTCGACGATCGTGCCGATATCGTGGGCGTGAACGCCGTCGAGGATGAACGACAGGATGCTTACCTTCTCCCGGGCCGTGCCGATCAGCCGCAGCCCCGGCACCGCCGAGAGCCTATCGGTCGCGTAGTCGAGCAACCGCC
>DQNS01000006.1 GCA_015659035.1 Acidobacteriota bacterium
CGCTGAATCCGGTCCACGACCGCGAGCGTCTTGTCCCGTGTGCTGCCCCCGGCGCCATAGGTCACCGAGTAGAAGTCGGGCGCCACCGTCTGCAACGCGGGCAGGGTCCGCTCGAACAGCGTCTCATCCCCCTTCGGGGTCTTGGGTGGAAAAAACTCGACCGAGATGACCGGCCGGCCCATTGCCCGCTTGTCGGTGTAAATGTCCCGGATGAGCCGGATCGACGGGGGCGCCATGCCGGCCCTCACCGGCAGCCGGTCGAGACGCGAGTTCGTGGTCGACGTCATGGGGTGCGTCATCGGTCTGTCGTACTTGTCGGTCGCCACCCGCGCCGGCTGCATCGCAGGGAGGTCGTTGCGAGCCTACCATCCAGATTTGTGGGCTACAAGGTTGCGTCCGGCGCCGGTTGCGCTTATAAAGGCGGGCAGCCTGTCTCTGGCGGATGCCCAAGAAGTCAGGTGGCAGGAGGAAGCCGGAGGGCTTCGCCAGCTTCTGGTCAGAACGGCCTTGACGGCTCGACGGCGCGATCCAGGCGCCCACCACGGAGAACAACGCAGACATGAGCACACCCGACAAGCCGCAAGCAGGGTTCACGCCGTTCGTGCCCGAAGAGACCGACTTGCCGGAGCTGACGGCCCGGGCGGTCGTTCTCGGCGTGCTGATGGCGATCGTGCTGGGTGCCGCCAACGCCTATCTGGGGATGAAGGTGGGGCTGACCGTCGCCGCGACGTTCCCGGCGGCGGTCGTCGCGATGGCGGCACTCCGCTATTTTGGGGGGTCGGTGCTGGAAGAGAACATCGCGCGCACGACCGCCTCGGTCGGCGAGGCGCTTGTCGCGGGCGCCATCTTCACGATTCCGGCATTCGTGATCAGCGGGGTCTGGGACGAGCTGCGCTACTGGGAGAGCACCGCGATCATGCTGACCGGCGGGTTGCTCGGGGTGCTGTTCATCATCGTGCTGCGTCGCACGATGGTCGTGGAGGCGGACCTGCCGTTCCCCGAGAGCGTCGCCGCGGCCGAGCTGGTCAAGTCGGGACAGGCCGGACAGACCGGCGCGAAGTATGTGTTCCTGGCGATGGGTTTCGCCGGGGCGTGGGAGCTCGTCAAGAACTCGTACGGCATCCAGGTCGTGGTGAGCTCGAAAGAGTGGTTCGTCAGTCTGGGCCGATCGACCATCGA
Source organism: Acidobacteriota bacterium (assembly GCA_015659035.1). Classification (GTDB taxonomy): domain Bacteria; phylum Acidobacteriota; class Vicinamibacteria; order Vicinamibacterales; family UBA8438; genus NP936. The sequence continues at coordinate 1,180 of DQNS01000006.1, forward strand.
CATGCTGGGCCAGCAGGTCAGCTATGTCGGCGGGTTCATCCTGCAGTCGCCGGCGGCGTCGCCGGCGCTGGTCGGGGTCGGTTTCATCGTCGGCCCGCAGATCTCATCGACCTTGTTCGCCGGCGCCGTCATGGGACATCTGCTGCTGGTTCCGCTGGGGCTGTTCCTGAACCCGGAGATGGCGGCCGGGGCGACCGATAGCGCCGGACTGATCGAGCTCAGTGCAGAGATCTGGCAGAAGCAGGTGCGTCCGCTGGCGGTCGGCACGATGATCGTGGCCGCGTTCTACACGCTCTTCAAGCTGCGGACGTCGCTGATCGAAGGGATCGGACGAGCGTTCAGGGATATCCAGAAGGCACGGCAGGGGACTGGCGATGTGGCGCGGTTGGACCTCGACCTCGACTTCACGAAGGTCGGCATCTCGATCGCGGTGCTCGCGGTGCCGCTGCTGGGGCTCTACTGGTTCTTCAGCGGGAGCCTGCCGGGCGCGATCGTGCTGACCATCGTGATGATTGTTCTCGGATTTCTCTTCGCTGCGGTCGCCGGCTATCTCGTCGGGCTCCTGGGTAGCTCGAACAACCCGATCAGCGGGCTGACGCTCAGTACATTGCTGATCGCCGCCATTCTCATGGTCGGGATGGGGGTGACCGGGCCGGCCGGCATCCTGGGGGTCCTCGGTGTGGCTGGCGTGGTCTGCTGTGCCGCCGGGATCGCCGGCGATATGCTGCAGGACCTGAAGGTCGGCCACATCCTCGGCGGGACGCCCTGGAAGATGGAGGTTGGCGAGATCATCGGTGTCGTGGTCGCTGCCATGGTCCTGATCTGGCCGATGATCGCGATGGACCAGGTCTACGAGATCGGCAGCGCCGAGCTGCCGGCACCCCAGGCGGGGCTGATGGCGTTGATGGCGGATGGCATCGTGGGGGGCGAGATGGCGTGGCCGCTGGTCATCACCGGGATGTTCCTGGCGCTCGGGCTCATCCTCATCAACTCCCCGTCGCCGATGCTGATCGCGGTCGGCATGTATCTGCCGTTCTCGTCCACGTCGGCGATCTTCGTCGGCGGGCTGATCGCCTGGGCGCTCTCACGGCGGCTGACGGCTCGTGGCGCGAGCAGCACGGCGGTGACCCGCGCGACGAACACCGGGGTGTTGCTCTCCTCCGGGTTCATCGCGGGCGAGGCGCTGATGGCGGTTGTGCTGGCGTTCCTGGTGCTCGGCGAGGACCTCTCGGGTGTGGCACATGTGCTGCCCGTGCTTCTCGAGAGCGCGCTGCTGGGGGCGCTGGTGTTCCCGCTGCTCTACTACTTCCTGGTGCACGTGCCGCTCAACGCGAGCGAGGAGGGCGGTGCGTCGGGCGGTCCGACAGGCGGATGACGCCAGGGCTCGATTTCGCGGGCGTGCGGCCACGGCGACTGCTCGAGTGGCGGGAGGAGGACGGGCACTGCGTGCTGCTGCGGCCTCGGCTCGGCTCCAATCGGCTGGCGCGCTGGGTCGCCGGCCTGGGCGGGGACCCGTACTACCGGATCCGTCTGGACGAGGTCGGGACGCTCGTGTGGAAGGCCTGCGACGGGTGCACCTCGTTGGCCGACATCGTGAGCCGGATGCGGGCGCACTTCGGCGACGGGGTCGAGCCGGCCGACCAACGGTTGGCCGCGTTCGTGCGCAAGATGCTGAAAGGGCGGATGCTCGCGGTGGATCGGGGCGAATACACAGAGGGGACAGGAGACAGGAGACAGGAGACAGGAGAAGCTGCTGGGCTTCGCCGTTCTTGATCGGCCTTCCGCTGTCACCGCAATGAGAACGGGGTGGGGAATCTGATGACGATGGTGCGAATCGCGAGAGGGTGTGTCGGCGTGCTGGCGCTTGGGCTGCTGGCGGCGCTGCCGGTAGCGGCGCAGGCGCCAGAGGGTGCCGAGAGTAACTGGCACCATTGGCGGGGGCCGAACCGGAACGGCGTTGCGAACACCGACGCGCCCACGGTGTTCAGCGCGACCGAGCACGTGAAGTGGAAGACCGCCATCCCGGGACGCGGGTTCTCGTCGCCGATCGTCTGGGGAGATCGGCTGTTCTTGACCACGGCGATCGTCGATACGGCGGGAGCGGCCGCAGGGGGACGACGTCGGGGCATGCCACTGGCGCCAACGAAGTTTGTTGTGCTCTGCTACGACCGGGAGACCGGCGATCTGCTGTGGGAGCGTGTCGCCGTCGAAACGACGCCGCACGAGGGCCATCATCGACAGCTGGGTAGCTTTGCCAACGGGTCGCCGATTACCGACGGTGAGACCGTCTACGTCTCGTTCGGGTCGTTCGGGCTGTACGCCTACGACTTCGACGGCAACCTGCGGTGGTCGCGCGATTTCGACGTCAAGATGGAGATGTTCAATCGGTTCGGTGAGTCCTCCTCGCCGGCGCTGCATCAGAACACGCTCGTGCTGCAGTTCGATCACCAAGGCGACGACTCGTTCCTCGTGGCGGTCGACACGCGGACCGGCGAGACCCTGTGGCGGCAGGACCGCGACGAAGACACGTCGTGGTCGTCCCCCTACATCGCCGAGCACCAGGGGCGGGTCCAGGTGATCACCAGCGCCGGCGGTTACGTCCGTAGCAACGACCTGGAGAGCGGCGAGGAGATCTGGCGCAGCGCCGGCATGACACCGCATCCGATTCCGACGCCGGTACATGGGCATGGGCTGGTGTTCACGGCGAGCGGCACCGGCGAACGGCGGATTCGGGTGATCACGCTCGACGCGCTGGGCGACGTGACCGGCACCGATGCCATCGTGTGGCAGCTCGACCGCGCCGCGCCCTACAACCCGTCGCCGCTGCTGTGGGACAACGAGCTGTATCTGGTGCGTGACGGCGGGCTCAGACGCGGCACCAGCCGGTTCTCGGCCTTCGAGGCGACGACAGGCAGGCCGCACTACCTGCAGACCCGGTTGCCGTCCTCCTACACCGTGAAGGCGTCCCCGGTCGGGGCCGGCGACAAGATCTATCTGGCGACCGAAGAGGGTGACGTCATTGTCGTCAGACGCGGCCCGGAGTACGAGGTGCTCGCGGTCAACTCGATGGACGAGATGTTCCTGGCCTCACCCGCCGTCGTCGACGGCGAGCTGTTCCTCCGCGGTCAGGAGCACCTGTTTTGTATTAGCGACGACTGATGCGCACGCCTGCTCAGTCGCTCTCAGAAGTCAGCAGTCAGAAGGCAACCGGGTGGGGAGGCTGACCCGTTGCTACCGCCTCCCATCATGGCTCTGATGGCCGTCTGCAGGCGGTTTCGCCCGAGCGCTGACTGAAAGACAAAGGGCACGCCCGGCGGTCGCCGCACGTGCCCTTCCTGCTTTTCTTCTGCCTTCTGGCTCCTGACTGCTGTCAGTAGAGCGACCTATATCCCATCACCGTTGGTGGATTGTGCCGATTGGTCTCGATGATCGCCTGCGAGGTGACGGTCGAAAAGTCTTGCCGTACCGTCAGATGCCGATACGACGTGATCTGCATCATCAGGACACCCAGGATGTTCTCCACCGGGTCGACCCAGGCGACCGTGCCCCACGCGCCGCCCCACAGGAAGCTCCCCGGAGAGAGGTGGTCGTTGGCCAGGCCCGCGTCCATCACGATCCCGTAGCCGAGCCCGAAGCCGTAGCCCGGTCCCCGGATGTAGACCAGCTTGTCGCCGATGTGGTTGCTGACCATCAGATTGATGGTGCGTGGGCTCAAGATTCGCGCGCCGTCGAACTCACCGCCGTTCAACATCATCTGGTGGAACCGGAAGTAGTCGGCCGCCGTCGAGCTCAGTCCGGCCTGGCCGCCGAAGTATCGCGTCGGTTCCCGATAGGTTGGCGCGCGGAAGAGCTCGATTGTGTTCTCCGGGCCACTGGGCCGGTAGACGGCGGCCACCTGGCCGACCTTCGATTCGGGGATGTTGTAGTAGGTGTCCTGCATCCCCAGCGGCTCGAAGATCCGTTCGCGCAGGAAGTTGTCCAGGCTCATCCCGGAGATCTTCTCCACGAGAATCGCCACGTAGTCGGTGGAGGCGCCGTATTGCCACTCGTCACCCGGGTGGAATGCCAACGGCACGTCGGCCGCCAGGTCGACCGCCTCGGCCAGGGTGGTCGGACGTGTCCGCGTCTGCCCACCGCGCGGCGGGGTCGGGGGCCGAATGCTCAGCCCGGATGTGTGGCTCAGCACATGCCTCACCGTAACGGGGCGCGCGGCCGGCTCGCTGAGGGTCCGCGCGCCGCCGGCCCGCCGGACCGTCTTGTCGGCGTACTCCGGGAGCCATTTCGAGATCGGGTCGTCGAGCAGGAAGTGCCCTTCCTCGAAGAGCGACATCAGCGCCACCGTCACGATCGGCTTGGTCATCGACATGATCGTGAAGATGTTGTCGGTGCCCATCGGCACGCCGGCTTCCTTGTTGCTGAAGCCCTGCGCCTCGAGATGCACCACTTTGCCGTGCCGCGCAATCAGCGAGACGGTGCCGGCCAGTAGGTTCTCGTCGATGTGCCGCTGCATCAGCGCGCTGACGCGTTGCAGCCGCTGGGATGACATCCCGACGTCCTCGGGACTCGCCATCGGCAGGTTGTCGTCCTCGGCTCCGCGGACGTGCAAGACCGGTAAGAGTAGCGCTAGGGCGACGACGACCGCGAGTGCGCTGACAAATCGCAGGGAACGTGAGAGCGGGGCGTTCATGGTGCCTCCAGGGGGTGGAATCGGACCGTGTCCTGTGGAATCGTCACATTATGGCGCGGCGACCTGGACGATGGAAAGTCGGGACCCCGGCTCCTACCCATTCAGCAGGTCTCGGAGGGCGGGCTCGAGCTCCGAGAATCGAAACGAGAACCCCTCCGTCACTGCCCGGTCTGGTGTGACGTGCTGTCCGCCGAGCACCAGCTCCGCTACCTCCCCAAGCACGAGTCGCAGCACGAAGTCTGGCAGCGGGACGATCGCCGGGCGATGGAGCACACGGCCGAGGGTTGTCGAGAGCTCGCGATTGGACACCGGCGTGGGCGCCGTGCCGTTGTACTCGCCCTGCGTGTTCTCGTTCTCGAGGAGCCACGCCAGCATGGCGAGGAGGTCCTCTATATGGATCCACGACACCCACTGGCGGCCATGACCCATGGGCCCGCCCAGGCCGAGCTTGAACGGCAGCAGCATCTTCTGCAGCGCCCCGTCGCCCAGGCCCTGGACCACGCCGATCCGCACGGTGGCGGTGCGCACACCGGCGTCAACGGCCGGTTGGCGCGCCGCCTCCCAGTCGACGCAGAGCCGTGCCAGAAAATCGTCTCCCGGACCGTCGCCGGCCACGAAGTGCCGCTCGGCGCTGGTGCCGTAGTAGCCGATGGCCGATGCGGTGATGAACGCCTGTGGCCTAGCGTCCGCGACGGCTTCGGCGAGCAGCCGTGTGGTGTCGATGCGGCTCGCCCGCAGCGTCTGTTTCTGATGGACGCTCCAGCGCCGGGCGAACACGTTCTCTCCAGCAAGATGGATCACCGCGTCGCTTGCGCGAACGGCCGTCCGGATGGCGTCGGGCTCCCACGTGACGTGTCCGGCCGGACCGCGGCTGACGACCATGACATCGTGACCCGCGCTCTCGAGCCGCGTCTTGAGCTTGCCACCGATGAAACCCGTGCCCCCGGTAAGTAGGACGTTCATGTCTTCCTCCTCCGTTTCCGCTTCCGAGCCGCGGTGGTAAGCGTCTTCAGGCCCAGGTTGCTCAGCAATCCGCCATCGAGGAACCGCTGGGCCACGTCGTCGGCCATCTACGGATGTTCAAGCAGTCGACGCCGCTCGACATCGCGCTCGACTTTGCCGACCGGCTTCGGCTTCACGAAAACGCGGTCGCGGTCGCGCCAGGTGAGCGTCATTGGAGTATCTTCACACGCTTGTGCCGCGACGTCGGCGCGAGGAGCAACCTTCCGCTGATATAAGGTCCGCGATCACTTCGAGACGTTCCGCGCACAGGCCGCCGATCTGCGCGATGGCGAAGCGCTGCCCCGATTCGTCGAGTGCGTCGAGGACCTCGGGAAGGGTCTCGAGCACGTTGCCCACCTCCCTCCAGTGCCGGTCCGGACCCCCGCCGCCTCTGTTACGATCCGGCCATGACGTCCCGATCAGCAGGTGCGCCCACATGACGAGTCTCGTCCGTGCCGTCGCCCGCGTCGCCGTCCTGGTCGCGCTGGCGCCGGGTGGACTGGTGCACGGGCAGACAGCCGCAGAGGTGGCCGAACTCCGAGCGCGCGCTGAGCAGGGCGACGCCTACGCGCAGTTCGATCTTGGGGTCATGTACGACACCGGTCGCGGTGTGCCGCAGGATGCTGCCGAAGCCGTCCGCTGGTATCAACTGGCGGCCGCGCAGGGCGACGCCTACGCGCAGTTCGACCTCGGGTTCATGTACGCGGACGGTCGCGGTGTGCCGCCGGACGACGCCGAGGCCGTCCGCTGGTTTCGACTGGCGGCCGAACAGGGACACGCCGGAGCGTTGTCCCACCTCGGCGTCATGTACGCCAGCGGTCGCGGTGTGCCGCCGGACGACGCCGAGGCCATCCGCTGGTATCGATTGGCAGCCGCGCAGGGGGTCGCCTTGGCGCAGTACAACCTCGGGCACATGTATGTCAACGGTCGCGGTGTGCCCCCGGACGATACCGAGGCCGTCCGCTGGTATCGACTGGCGGCCGCGCAGGGACACGCCAACGCGATGTCTGACCTCGGCTTCATGTACGGCACCGGTCGCGGTGTGCCGCAGGACTACGTACAGGCCCACATGTGGCGCAACCTCGCGACGTCTCGACTCACCGATGAAAACCGGGGGGTAGCTGTCAGGGGTCGCGACACCCTTGCGAGCCTGATGACCCCCGACCAACTCGCCGAGGCCCGGCGCCGCGCTTGCGAGTGGGACGCCGCGCACCCGCGTGAGCCGTAAGGGTCCACGCAAAAAGAAGTTCCCCTTTTGGGGTGTCGAGACGCCCGGCTGGCAGGGCGCGAGGAGGGAGAATGCCGGGAGCACTTGACCGACGAGGAACGCTGCGTGGCGGGATGCATCGGCGGCCGAATGCGGCAGGATTTATGACACGGGCCACTACGCCCGGCGTTGAACCCGCTGCCAGCCAGCGGTAGGATGGGCACCGCACCATAGCCTTTGAAAGAGGCAACTCCATGAGGACCTTAGTTGTCATCGTCGCGTTGGTCAGCGTCGGCGGGGCCATGAGGGGGGAGATTGCAGCGCAAACGGAACGCCCCTTCGTCTTCTATCGCATCTGTAACATCGAACCGGGTCAGGACGTTGCCGCCGTGGCACTCGCGGGGGAAATGGTTGACCTCGCCAGCCGGAAGTACCCGAGCGCCCAGATGGCAGCGAGGAAAGGTCGCTGGATGACCGGGTTTCAGGAAATCGCGCAACCCGTCAATCAAATCCTTTTTACGGAACAGCACCCCAACCTGGCAGCCCGCCAGGACTTCACCGATGCGCTCTTGGACGACGACGACTTTCAAGCCCTGCAACGGAAAACCAGGGGGGTGATTGACGTCAGCAGTTGCGTCGATACCCAGTTCCGCGCCAGTCCCTAGCTGTCCGTGGTTCAAGCCATTGCTCGCGCGTGGGACGCCGCCCCGCGCTACGCTAGAAACCTCACTGTTCGTTGTCGTGGTCGGACAAGCCTTCTGAATCCGATGTCAACACGCCGGAACACGGAGGTCGGCGCGTTGTTCGCGCATCGCGTCCGCGTCAGTCATCAAGGTACCCTTCCGGCGACGACGACCGCAGCAGTCGTCACTCCGTGGTGTGCGCCGCCGGTCCCGAGCACCTCAAAACTCGTACATTCGAGTTGATGGAAGGGACACGTCAGCGAGCCCGATACCGATTCGTGATCGGGAGTCTTCGATCGCGTCCGAAGGCCCGAGTTGAAATCCGCACGCCCGGCGGCGCCTGGCGGCGCTTGTATTCCGCGCGGTCGACCAAGGTCACGACGCGAGCAACCAGGGTCGAGTCGAAGCCGAGGTGTTCGATGTCCTCGGGGCTCCGGTCATCCTCCACGTAGGCCTCGAGAATCGCGTCGAGGATGTCGTAGGGCGGCAGGCTGTCGGTGTCGAGCTGGTTCTCCCGGAGCTCGGCGGTCGGCGGCTTCTGGATGATCCGGACCGGAATTACCTCGGTGTCCCGATTCCGCCAGCGCGCGAGCCGATAGACCCAGGTCTTGAGCACGTCCTTGAGGATGGCGAATCCTCCCGCCATGTCGCCATACAGCGTGGCGTAACCGACGCTCATCTCGCTCTTGTTGCCGGTTGTCAGCACCAGCCAGCCGAACTTGTTCGAGAGGGCCATCAGAAGGTTGCCCCGAATGCGGGCCTGCAGGTTTTCCTCGGCGACGTCCGGCTCGGTGTCGGCGAACGGTCCCTCCAGCGCCCGGTCGTATGTGGTCGCGAGGTCACCGATCGGCAACTCGATCAGCTCGACGCCGAGGTTGGCGGCCAGTGTGCTCCCGTCCTCCCGGTTCATGTCGGCCGTGTACCGCGACGGCATGGACACCGCGGTCACCGCATCCGCGCCGAGGGCGTCGGCAGCGACCGCGAGCGAGAGCGCCGAGTCGATTCCCCCCGAGAGGCCGAGCACCGCGTGCTGGAACCCGTTCTTGCGGAAGTAGTCGGCGGTGCCGAGGGTCAGAGCGCGGTAGACCTCGGCGTCCGGTTCCAACAGCGACGAGGATGTGGCCCGCGGTGCCAGCATCACCCGTGGCCGTGAGGCACGGCCGACCCGCACCGAGCGCACCTGGCCGTGTCCAATGTTCATCGACTGCCGCCAGCGTGGGTCATGGAGCCGGCGCCGCGTGGCTCCGACCACATCAAGGTCGACCACCAGGAGATCTTCCTCGAACTGCGCGCCGCGCGCCACGACCTCGCCGGTCGGATCGATCACGAGGCTGTGCCCGTCGAACACGAGCTCGTCCTGTCCGCCGACGGCGTTGCAGAACGCGACAAAGCAACAGTAGTCGGCCGCGCGCTGCGCGAGCATCCGCTCCCGCTCGAGCCCCTTGCCCCGGTGATACGGCGACCCGGACAGGTTGACGATCAACTCCGCGCCGCCACCCACGGCCGCCCACTGGCCTGGACCGCCTGGGTACCAGAGGTCCTCGCAGATGGTCACGCCGACACGCACGCCGTCCAGGTCGACCACCAGCGCGTCGTCGCCGCTCGCGAAGTAGCGCTGTTCGTCGAAGACGGCGTAGTTCGGTAGGAAGTGTTTCCGGTAGGTCGCGACAAGGGCGTTGTCGGCCAGCACCGCCGCCGCGTTGTGCAGGTCCGCCCCCAGCGCCGGGAGCCCCACAACCACCACAGTGTCGGTGAGGGATCGCGCAAGCTCGCGTACCCCGGCCGCCGCCGTCTCGGCGAACCGGGGGTTCAGCAGCAGATCTTCCGGTGGATAGCCGGTGACCGCGAGCTCGGGGAAGACCGTCAGGTC
>DQNS01000038.1 GCA_015659035.1 Acidobacteriota bacterium
CTGATCTTCTTCACGTTCGGCACCCTCGACTTCCGCGCCGTCGCCGAGGCGGCGTCCGAGATGCCGGTCGAGGCGGGGGCGTTCGGCGTGCTGTCGGTCATCTCCCTCCTGCTGTTCGTCGGCGCCGTGGGGAAGAGCGCGCAGATTCCGCTCTACGTCTGGCTCCCGGACGCGATGGAGGGTCCCACGCCGGTGTCGGCGCTCATTCACGCCGCGACCATGGTGACCGCGGGCGTGTATATGGTCGGCCGGAATGCCGTGCTGTTCTCGCACGCCCCGATGGTGATGACGATCGTCGCGACCGTCGGGGTGCTGACCGCGCTGATGGCGGCCACCATCGGGCTCGTGCAGACCGACATCAAGAGGGTGCTGGCCTACTCGACGGTGTCGCAGTTGGGCTACATGTTCCTGGCGACCGGCGTCGGCGCGTTCGGCGCCGCCGCGTTCCATCTGATGACGCATGCCTTCTTCAAGGCGCTGTTGTTCCTCGGCAGCGGGTCCGTCATCCACGCCATGAACGACGAGCAGGACATGCAGAAGATGGGTGGCATGAAGCTCTACATGCCGGTCACCTTCATCACGATGTTCGTCGGGTCGCTCGCGATCGCTGGGGTCCCGCCGTTCGCGGGTTTCTTCAGCAAGGACGAGATTCTCTATCGTACGTTCCTCAGTAACAAGCTGCTGTGGGGGCTGGCGGTCGTGACCGCCGGGATGACCGCGTTCTACATGTTCCGGCTGATGTTCGTGACGTTCTTCGGCGACTACCGAGGGCCGTCCTGGGGCCATCAGGAGGGCGAGGCGCACACGGACCCCGACCACGCCGCCGCCGACGAGGGTCACGCCGCGGACGATCACGCGCATGCCTGGCACGGGCCGCACGAGTCGCCGAGTCTGATGACCGCGCCGCTGATGCTGCTCGCCGTCGGGGCGTTCGCCGCCGGGTTCGTGGGGATCCCGGCCGCCCTGGGGGGAGCCAACGCCATCGAGCTCTTCCTCGAGCCCAGCTTCACCGCCGGAGCGGAGCACGTCGAGGAGGCGGAGCACGCGGCCGCGCACCTGTCCCGGGCCGCCGAGATCGGGCTCATGGCGCTGTCGGTGCTGGTCGCTGTCGGGGGCATCGCGCTGGCGTATCACCTCTACGTGCGGCGGCCGGAGCGGTCCCAGCAGCTGGCGACCAACTGGGCCGGCGCCCATCGTGTGCTGACCAACAAGTACTACGTCGACGAGCTGTACGATGCGACCGCCGTTCGGGGCACCATGACCAGCGCGCGCGGGCTGTGGACCGTGGACCGGAACGTCGTCGACGGCGCCGTGAACGGGACCGGCTGGTTGATCCGCGCGTCATCCTGGGTATCGCACGTAGTGGATAAGTACCTTGTCGACGGGATGTTCAACCTGCTGGCCTGGGTCTGCGCGGAAGGGAGCTACGTCTTCCGTCGAGTCCAGACCGGGTTGATCCAGAACTACGCCGTGGCGACGCTCTTCGGCGTGTTCGCCTTCGTGACCGTGTATCTGGTTGCCCGGTATGTCGGATAGCCCGAGAGCTCGAAGAAGGCAGAAGTCAGAAGTCAGGAGTCAGAAGGCGACGCTCGGTGCCGTCGCCGCCGGCCAAGGCGCGCACGTGCGCGCCTCGCGGGCTCGGTGTGGGGCCTTGGGGGTCCCCGCGTAGAGCCCGCGTGGGGTTCGGGGCGCAGCCCCGTCTAGTTAATCGAGAACCTGCTCATGAGTTACGCCGACTTTCCGCTGCTGTCGCTGATCATGTTCACGCCGCTGGTGGGCGCGGTGCTGCTGCTGTTCGTGAGCAAGCCGAACACCATCCGCTGGGTCGCGAACGGGTTCGCCATGCTCGGCTTTCTGGTCTCGCTGCCGCTCTGGTTCTGGCTCGACACGACCGGCCCGGACTGGCAGTTCGTCGAGCGGCACGACTGGATTCCGTCGATCGGCGCCGAGTATTTCCTCGGGGTCGACGGGTTCAGCACGTTGCTGATCCTGCTCGCCACCCTGATCGGCGCGATTGCGGTGCTGTCCTCCTGGACCGCGATCACGGAGCGGGTCAAGGAGTACTACATCTTCCTGCTGGTGCTGCAGACCGGCATGATCGGCGCCTTCGTGGCGCTCGACTTCCTGCTGTTCTTCGTCTTCTGGGAGGTGATGCTGGTGCCGATGTATTTCCTCATCGGCATCTGGGGCAGCGCCAACCGGCTGTACTCGGCGATCAAGTTCTTCCTGTTCACGCTGGTCGGCAGCGTCATCATGCTGCTCGGTATCCTCGCGGTCTACTTTTATAACTACGACATCACCGGCGTGTATACGTTCGACATCACGCGGTTCCACGAGCTGAACATGCCGTTCGAGTACCAGTGGTGGGTCTTCCTGGCGTTCTTCCTCGGGTTCGCCGTCAAGGTGCCGATGTTCCCGTTCCACACCTGGCTGCCCGACGCGCACACCGACGCGCCGACCGCCGGGTCGGTCATCCTGGCCGCCGTGCTCCTGAAGATGGGGACCTACGGGTTCATCCGGTTCTCGTTGCCGATCCTGCCGGAGGCAACGCTGGTATTCGTGCCGTGGGTCGTGGGGTTGTCCATCGTCGGCATCATCTACGGCGCGCTGGTGGCGATGGCCCAGAGTGACTGGAAACGGCTGGTGGCGTACTCGAGTGTCAGCCACATGGGCCTGGTGATGATGGGGATATTCGCGCTCACCCCGGTCGGCATCACCGGCAGCATCCTGCAGCAGATCAACCACGGGATCTCGACCGGCGCGCTGTTCCTGATCGTCGGGATCGTCTACGAGCGGCGTCACACGAGAGAGATCTCGGAGTATGGCGGGTTGTCCAAGGTCATGCCGGCCTTCGCCGTGGTCTTCGCCGTGATGATGCTGTCGTCGATCGGGCTGCCGACGCTCAACGGCTTCATCGGCGAAGTGTTGATCCTGCAGGGGATCTTCGTCGTCAACACGTGGTGGGCCGCCGCCGCCGCCAGCGGGATCGTGCTGGGCGCCGCCTACATGCTGTGGCTGTATCAGCGCACCATGTTCGGGACGGTGGACAACCCGAAGAACGAGAACCTGCCCGACCTGAACCTGCGGGAGTGGGCGACGTTTACCCCGTTGCTGATTCTCGCGGTCTGGATCGGGCTGTATCCGAAGCCGTTCCTGGACCGGCTCGAGACCTCCGTGGACCATGTCATGGCCAGGGTGAACAGCGTCTATGGGCCGCGCAACGTCCTGAGGGACGAAAGCCAGGAAGCGGCCGACCCGCCCGAGTTGTTGACGCTGGACGGCGACGTGCCTGACGTTATCGAGATACCGGTGCGCGGGGGCGGCAGATAATGCCCGCCGGTTTTTCCTCGCTCGACTTCTTCTACATCCTGCCCGAGCTGGTGCTGACCGGCGGCGCGATGCTGCTGCTGTTGCTGGCGGTGCTGGTGCCGCGGCGCGACGGGCTGCTGTTGTGGACGGCGCTCGCCGCCGTGGCCCTCACGCTGGTGCTCGTGGTCAGGTTCTTCGGTCTCGATGTGACCGCGTCGCGGGGGCTGCTCGCGATCGACGGCTTCGCGGCGTTCTTCAAAGTCGTGGTCCTGCTGTCGGCGGCGTTGACGCTGTTGATGTCGGCGCCGTATCTGAAGGTCGAGGGGATCAGGGTAGGCGAGTACTACTTCCTGATTCTGTGCGCCACGCTCGGCATGATGTTCATGGCGAGCGGGGTCGAGCTGATCACGCTGTTCATCGGGCTCGAGACGATGGCGGTGTCGTTCTACGTGCTGGTGGGCTTTCTCAAACCGAACCCGCGTTCGAACGAGGCGGCCGTCAAGTATTTCCTGCTCGGGGGGTTCTCGCTGGGCATCCTGCTCTATGGCATGTCGCTGGTCTACGGCGTGACCGGCACGACTAGTCTGGCCGGCATTGCGGCGGCGTTGCGCGGGCAGGACACGAGCCTGGTGCTCGTGCTGGCCGTGATCCTCATCGGTGCGGGCATGGGGTTCAAGATCGCCGCGGTGCCGTTCCACATGTGGGCGCCGGACGTGTATGAGGGCGCGCCCACGCCGGTCACGGCGTTCCTGTCAGTTGGGTCCAAGGCGGCGTCGTTCGCGATGCTGCTGCGGATCTTCGTCGTGGGGATGCCGTCGCTCGGGGACGAGTGGGCGCTCTTCTTCATGGTGCTTGCCGTGGTCACGATGACGGTCGGGAACATCGCGGCGCTGACCCAGAGCAACCTGAAACGGCTGCTCGCCTACTCGTCGATCGCCCACGTTGGGTATCTGCTGATCGGGGTGGTCGTCCGCACCGAGCGCGGCGTGGCCGCCATGCTCGTGTATCTGGGGGTCTACCTGTTCATGCAGCTCGGCGCGTTCGCCGTCGTGGCGGCGATGCGTCGCAGCGACATCGTCGGTGACGAGCTGAAGGACCTCAACGGGTTGTCGAAGCGCAGCCCGATGGCCGCCATTGCGATGCTGTTCTTCATGCTGTCGCTGGGCGGCATCCCGCCGACCGCCGGGTTCATGGGCAAAGTCTGGCTGTTTGGCGCCGCCATCGATGCCGGCTTCATCTGGCTCGCCGTGATCGCCGTCGCCAACAGCGCACTGTCGATCTATTACTACATCCGCGTCGTCGTCTTCATGTGGATCAACCAGGAGGAGCCGGTTGGGTCACCGATCGTCATCGGTCCCGCCATGCGAGTCGCGCTCGGTGTCGCGCTGCTTGGCACCGTCGTTCTCGGTCTGTACCCGCAGTTTCTCTTCGAGCAGGCCGAGACGGCCGCTCGGACCCTCCAGGGGATGACCGCCGCGGTCGCGGTGCGGTAGATCCCCGAAGGAGTCAGGAGACAGGAGGTTCTTGAGGCGACCTCGTCAGTTCTGCGACGCGTCGATCTGCGTGAGCGAATCCTGGATCAACGCGTCGTTGTCTTCCTGCGTCAAGTTCTTCTTGATCAGCTTCGACGCGACCGCCAGCGAGAGGTCGACGACCTCGTGCCGGATCTGCTGGACCGCGCGGGCGGTCTCGAGCTGGATCTGACGTTGGGCGCCGCGAACCAGGACCTCCGCCTCTTCTTTGGCCTTCTGCTTCAGGTCTTCCCGGACCGTGTCCGCCGCGACCCGGCTCTTGGCGACGATCGACTGCGCCTCGCCGCGGGCCGCGGCGATGATCTGCGCCGATTCCTGATGCAGCCGCTCCAGCTCCTGCCTGGCCTGATCGGCGTCGTCCAGCGACTTCCGGATCGTCTCCTGCCGTTCCTCGAGCGCCTTCAGCAGCGGGCCCCAGGCGAACTTGGCCAGCAGAAAGAGCAGTACCAGGAAGGTGAGGATGGTCCAGATGAAGAGCCCGGGGTCGGGCTGGATCAGCGGGTTATCCATGGGACGTTCCCTTCGAGGATGTCACACGCGTGTGGGGTCGGTTGAACGCGACGGTCACCGCATCAGGACGACGATGAAGGCGAACACCTCGGCCAGAATCGCCACGCCTTCGAGAAGGAAGAGCGGGAGGTTCACGGCGGCGGTGATCTCGGCGGCGGCGGACGGCTGGCGGGCGATGCTCTCGGCAGCGGCGGCGGCGAACCGACCGATACCCAGACCCGCCCCGATGACAACCAACCCGAGACCGATCGCGACGCCGCCGATGTACAGGGTTTCCATGCAGATGACCTCCGTGTGAGTGAGTCGTTGCTCCTAGTGGTGCACGTTGATGGCCATGCCGATGAACACCGATGTCAGCAGGGTGAACACATAGGCCTGGACCATGACGACGATGATCTCGAGAGCGGAGATGCCGACCGCGAGCGGCACGGCCACAGCGAACCCGACACCCGTCCCGAGCAGCGCGCTCTCGAAGACCTGGTTGAAGATGAAGACCAGCGAGAGGATCGAGAGAATCGCGATGTGTCCGCCGGTCATGTTGGCGGCCAGCCGCATCGTGAGCGCGAACGGCCTGACGAACATGCTCATGAGCTCGATCGGGATCAGCAGGATGTAGATCGGCCAGGGATGTCCCGACGGCACCAGGTTCTTCCAGTGTTTCACGAAGCCGTGCGCCATCGTGCCGGCCACGATGATCGAAAAGAACGTGATGATCGCCAGCGCGGCGGTGACGTTGTAGTTCGCCGTGGTGGTGGACCCGCCATGCAGCACGCTGTTGATCAGCGACTCCGAGTCGGCGGCATTCGAGAGCACATACCGGTCCACCAATCCGAGCACCTCGAAGATCGGAACCAACCCGATCGCATTCGAGACGAGGATGAACACGAGCAGCGTCAGGATCAGCGGCGTCCAGGTGTTGACGAACTTCGGACCGACGTTGGGCAGCACCATCGAGTCGCGGATGACCTGTACCAGCCACTCCAGGGCGCTCATGAAGCCGGTCGGGACCAGCCGCTCCTGTTTCAGATACCGGCGTGTGGCAAGGGTAATGACCACGAACAGGCCCCCGGCCACCAGCCACAGCATCATGACGTGCTTGGTGACCGAGAAGTCGATCCCCGCGATCGACGGAAGATGCAGGATCGGGTGGTCGAGCGAGCTGTTCGAGACGTGCTCAATAATCACCTCGCCGGCGTTGAAGGCCTCGTCGGCGCCGTGTTCGGCCTCGCCGACGTGCTCCGCGGCGGCCTGTGCTTCCTCGGCGTGCTGTGCGGCGCTCATCATGATGGCGAGAGTAACGGACGGTTGCGATGGTCCGCTCAGCTGACCCTGGCGGGCTCCCGGCCGAGCCGGGCGAACAAGGTCCTGAAATACAGCGCCTCGATGTTCTGGAGCGCCACGAAATACACGGCGAAGCTCACGGCGAACGGAACCGGATCGACAGCCAGCACCCTGACCACGACCAACACATACACCGCGTAGAACGCCATCTTGACAATGAACGCGCCCGTCATGCGCGCGGTCAGGGTCTGGATGTCGCCGCGCACCGTCCGTTCGACAAGCTGGATCGTTGCCAGCCCGACCACGAGTGGAGCGATCATGCCGAGGAAGGTGGCGCCGGCAGCGTCCGGTGCCAGGACGACGGTGCACAGACCACACGAAATCACACTCACCGCCGCCAGCATCCCCGATAGCTTCATATCTTCCAGACCGTTTTCGCCAGCTGGTAGAAGCCGACGACGAGACCCACCAGCAAACCCGTGAGCAGGAACCACGGCGAGGTCGCGGCCCACCGATCAACGAGATGACCCACCCCGCCGAGTAGAAGGATGGCGCCGATCAGCGCATAGCCGGCTGTGGCGGCCGGACCCGACCGGCGGACGTTGTCCTGCAAGGCCTGGAGCGATCGTGCTAAAAAATGGTCGCTCGGGTCGGGCATGCACGAACCCGCAACGGGAGCATACGCACAAATGCCGGTTCCCGCCCTCGGGAAACACATGATCATAGCAGTCCGGGCCGGCGGATGCCAACCGAGGCACACCCCCGTTCAACGGTCGACCGGCTACCTCGGTCCGTTTTGGCGACCGCCTAGGGACCGACCGCTTGGTGGCGTATCAGGCGTCGGCGCGCGGTGGTGTCGTGAAGGTCTGTGCGGCCACGACCGGGTGACGTGATCGTCGGCGCGGCTGGTACGACGGTGACGGCCGCGAGCGCCAGCACCATCGCAGAGACAGCCCGCCTCATATCGACCCCAGGATGACCCGATCTCCGGGCCACCGCTAGTATTCACAGACGGTGGTGATGACCTGCAGGACGTCGTCTGTCTGCGGCAGGATCGCCTCTTCGAGATCGGGGTGATAGGCCACGGGGCAATCGAGCGCGCCCACCCGTTTGACCGGTGCGTCCAGATATTCGAAGAGCTCATCGGCGATGCGCGCGGCCACCTCGGCGCCGAACCCGCACGTCAACTGGTCCTCGTGCGCCACCACCACGCGGCTAATCCGGGAGACCGCCTCGGCGACAGCGGACCAGTCGTAGGGTGCCAGCGTGCGCAGGTCGAGCACCATGACGCTGATGCCCCGCTGGGCCGCGCGCTCGGCCGCGAGCAGCGTCCGCTGCACGAGGGCACCCCAGGTGATCACCACGACGTCGGTGCCGTCCCGCCGGATACACGCGCGCCCGAACGGGATCTGGTAGTCCGGTCCGCGGTAGATCGATTTGCTGTAGATCTGACGATACAGATGCTTGTGCTCGAGAAACAGGACCGGGTCGTCGCACCGGATCGCCGTTCGGAGCAGACCGGCGGCGTCATCGGCGTCACTCGGGTAGGCGATCCGCAACCCCGGGCAGTGCGCGAAGATGCTCTCACCGGACTGGCTGTGGTACAGCGAGCCGCCACGCAGATAGCCGCCGATCGGCGCCCGGATCACCACCGGGCAAGAATAGGCGTTGTTCGACCGATACCGCAGCATCGTCAACTCGTCGCGGATCTGCATCATGGCGGGCCAGATGTAGTCGAAGAACTGGATCTCGACCACCGGCTTGAGCCCACGCACGGCCATCCCGATGGCCCGACCGACGATGTTCGCCTCGGCGAGCGGCGAGTTGAACACGCGCTCGCGTCCAAAGGCGCGTTGGAGGCCCAGCGTGGCCCCGAAGACGCCGCCCTTGCCTTTCACGGTCGACAAGGCTTCGCCCCGGCTGCAGTCCGCGACGTCTTCGCCGAACACCACGAGCCGCGGGTTCCGCGTCATCTCGTCCTTGAGCGTGCGGTTGATGGCGGCGACCATCGTGATCGGGTCGCCCTCCGGCGTGCCGGGCACGTCGAACGCGTCCGAGGCCGGGTCCACATCTGGCGAATACACGTAGTCGAGCACGGTGGATCGATCCGGCGCGGCCGCAGCCAGCGCCCGGTCGGCGGCGTCCTGAATCTCGTCGTCCACCTCGCTCGCGATCCACGCCAGGGTGTTGTCGTCGCACAGCTGTTCGCGGGTGAGGAACGCCGAGAAGCGGTCGAGCGGGTCACGCGTCTGTTCCTCGTCGCGCTCCGCATCACTCTTGTAATGACGCTCGTCATCTGTCTGCGAGTGCGAGTACAGCCGCACGACGTTGGCCTTCACGAGCACCGGACCGCGTCCGCTTCGGGCATACGCGAGGCCGCGACGCATCGCGGCGTAGCTGGCCAGCGCGTCGGTCCCGTCCACGCTGATCACCTCGAGCCCGGGGAACGCCGAGACCAGCCGCGCAATGTCGCCACCCGGGGTCTGGATCTCCACCGGGACCGAGATGGCGTAGCCGTTGTCCTCGACGAGGAACACGACCGGCAGCCGTCTCGTGCAGGCGGTGTTGAGCGACTCCCAGAACTCGCCCTCGCTGGTCGATCCGTCGCCGAGGGACACGTACACGACGTCGCCTTCCGAGCCGGCGCTCGCCTGGGCGACGCTGTTCGGGAACTGCAGGTAGAACTGGCTCGCCTCAGCGCACCCGACCGCGTGGAGACACTGGGTGGTGACCGCGCTCGAGGCGGAGACGAGATGCAGGTCCGGCTTGCTCCAGTGCGCCGGCATCTGTCGCCCGCCGGAGATAGGGTCCGCCTTCGCGCCCACCGCCGCGAGGAGCATCTCGTATGGCGTCAGCCCCAGAGTGAGACACAACGCCCGGTCGCGGTAATACGGAAAGAACCAGTCGCGGCCCGACTTAAGCTGCATCCCGGCCGCCACGAGGATCGCCTCGTGCCCCGCCCCGCTGATCTGGAAGAAGCTCTTGCTCCCCTTCTTGAGCTGGAGCTCCTTGTCGTCCAGCCGCCGCGACAGTAGCATCGTGCGATACAGCTGGAGGAGCTCGTCGCGCGACAGCCCCTCGTACTGCTGCGTTTTCGGCGCGGTGTTCGCAGCGGGTAAGACCGTCGAACCTTTCATGATGGTGGAGTACTATGCGCCGGGGGTGCTCCGGGCGGTCGGCGTGTGGCCCGCATTACGCAGTCGATTATATAGCACGGCGGAGGTCCGCCACGACCGATGGCGCAACACCTGGTAACCTGTTGTAACTACATGAGAAATGGGATCAACGGGGCGTGGCCGGCACCGGGTGGTTCGGTGGTCGGATGGGACGAGCTCGAGTTGGAAAAGGTCACCGAGTTGATCTCGCGCAAGCTGGTCGCCGGTGACCGGCAGATGCTCGTCCAGGTCTATCTGAAGCGCGGCGCGCTCGTGCCGCTGCACAGCCACGAGAGCGAGCAGCTGACCTACGTGCTCGACGGCATGGTGAAGGTCCGGGTCGACGGGGAGGAGGTTGTCGTGCGCGGCGGTGAGGTCGTGCGGATTCCATCCGGCGTGCCGCACCAGACCGAGGCACTCGCGGATACGTTCGAGCTCGACCTGTTTAGCCCGGTTCGTTCCGAATGGCTCGGAGAACCCTCCGAGAAGTCAGACGGAAGCGGTCAGAAGACAGCAGGCAGAAGGCAGAAGAGAATCTGAAGCCGCCACGTTTGGTTCAGGCGGCGGCTTTTAGAACTGCACCGAGGCTGCGGCCTACTCGACCTGCAGGACGTTGCGAGAAGCTGGCGAAGCCCTCCACTTCCTTTCCTTCTGACTGCTGCCTCCTGACTTCTGCCTTCTGAGAGCACTCTCCTCAGTGCACCCGCCCGTTCCAGTCGTCGCCGCCGCCACCGGGAAGGACGTTGAACCTCCGGCGCAGCCGGCCCATCTTCCAGCGCAGATACCGGTATTTGATCTCCGCCATCACGCCGAACCGGCCAAACTGGGCCAGACCGCCGCCGCCGCCGTATTTCAGATAAACATATCCGACGACGAGCCCACCGAGGTGGGCGATGTGCGCGACGCCGGCGCTACGCGGCACCGACAGGAACGTGATGGCCCCGATGATCATCACGAAGTACTTTGCCGGCACCGGGAAGAGGAAGAACATCAGGATCGGCGTGTTCGGGTAGTAGATTGCGAACGCCACGAGCAGACCGTAAATGGCGCCTGACGCCCCGATGGTCACCGCCAAATACGTCGGTTCGCTGAACGCGAACGGCAGCAGCCCCGCGACGATCGTCGCCACCCCGGCCCCGGTCCCGGTGATGAAGTAGTAGCGCAGAAAGAAGGGCAACCCCCAGAGACGCTCGAGCTGCACCCCGAACATCCACAGGACGAGCATGTTGAACAGGATGTGAGAGAAGCCGCCGTGCAGGAACAGGTAGGTGACCGGCTGCCAGATCCGCAGCCCCGTCAGCACCGCCTGGGGACGGAGCCCGAACAGGTCAATGAGCAGACGGCCGAGCGGCGGGATCACCACGCCCGCCACGAAGATGCCGACGTTGGCCCAGATCAGCATCTTCACCGCGGGGGTCATGATGCCGGGGCCGAACGAGAACTGGGCAGGGCCGCGGGGGTAGACGCGACGCATCTGAGCGTTATCGTACCACGGGTCCCAGGACGTCCTGGACGAGATGGGTCAGCGTGTGCGGGTGCGGCTCCACCGTGCCAGGACCTGATGCCGGGCCTGACTGAACTCGGCGACGCCAAGCAACCGCGCCGCGGCGCCCAGGACCGCCAGACCCACGCCGAGATCGCAGCCGACGATCAGCACCTGCGTCCATAATCCGGCGCCAGGCCAGCGCGCCGTGAGCCACTGGTTCGCCAGCCACACGGCGGCGCCCATCACCACAGCGGCGACGGTGATCCGGGCGAAGCTGTCCGCGATTCTGGCGCCCTCCAGGCCGTCGAGCCGCTGCCGTAGAAGCGCCAGTAGCAGCGTGGCGTTGCTCAGTGCTGCGATGGCGGTGCCGAGCGCGAGCCCCTGGTAGCCCATCACCCGGACCAGCACCAGGTTCAGCACGATGTTGAGACCGACCGACCCGACACTGACGAGGGCGGGGGTCAGGCTGGTGCCGAGCGCGTAGAAGCTGGGAACCGCCAGACGCACCGCCGAGTAGCCGATGATGGCCGGTGCGTAGCAGACGAGCGCCAGTGACGTCGCCTGTGTGTCCGCCGGGGTGAAACTACCGCGCTCGAAGATCAGACGCACGACCGGCACCGCCAGCACCACCAGCCCGACCGTCGCTGGTACCATCAGCATCAGCATGAGCCGGAGACTGTGCGAGATCGTTCGCCGCATCTGCTGCAGCTCGCCGAGTGCGGCCTGGCGGGACAGCACGGGTAACGCGGCGGTCGCGATCGAGACACCGAACACACCGATCGGGAGATACATCACCCGGAACGCCCAGGTGAGCCACGAGACCGCTCCGGTGCCCTGGCCTGTGGCCAGGATCGTGTTGACCAAGAGGTTGAGTTGCAACGCCGCGCCGGCGAGAGTGCCGGGGCCCATCAACCTCAGCACCTCGCGGAGGCCGCGATCCGCCAGGTTCAGCGTGACTCGATACCGGAAGCCCTCTCGTCGCAGCACCCAGTACTGGAGGGCGATCTGACCCACGCCGCCCAGCACGACGCCGAACGCGATCGCCATGATCGGCTCGACCCCCCGCGGCATTTGCGGCACCAGCACCACGGCGCACAGGATGACGCTGATGTTGAACATCGCGGGTGACAGCGCAGGCATGAAGAATCGTCGCAGCGAGTTGAGCATCCCCATGCAGGCGGCGGCGACCGCGACCAGGGTCAGGAAGGGGAGCATCATGCGGGTCAAGTCGACGGTCAGCTCGAGCTTGCCGGGTACCTCGCCGAAGTCCCGTGCGAACAGCCTGGTCAGCGGCTCGGCGAAGATGATCCCGGCCAGCACCAGGATTCCGGTGATGACGATCAGCGCGTTGATCAGCTGGGTGCCCAGCCGCCAGGCGGCGTCACGGCCCTCTGTGATCAACCGGCGCGTGAAGGTGGGGACGAACGCCGCGCTCATCGTGCCTTCCGCGAAGAGATCGCGCATCAGATTGGGGATGCGGAACGCGACGTAGAAGGCGTCCATGGCGTTGCTCGCGCCAAAGAGGTTCGCGAGCGACATGTCTCGCACAAGTCCGAGGACACGGCTGATCATGGTCGCCAGGCCGATGACGCCGGCCGAGCGGGCCAGGCC
The DNA here is from genome assembly GCA_015659035.1 of Acidobacteriota bacterium. GTDB lineage: Bacteria > Acidobacteriota > Vicinamibacteria > Vicinamibacterales > UBA8438 > NP936. Next base: position 12,885 of record DQNS01000038.1, read on the forward strand.
GGCGCCGCGGGGGTGGGAGTCGGTCTCGGGTGCGGGGGTCGCCGCCGCGGGCGCGGCCGGCTCGAGGGGCTTCATCGATCGGCAGGTCGGTGAAAAAGCGCTCCGCTTCTCCCTCCTCCTGTGGAGAGAGGGCCGGGTGAAGGCCAGCGGTATTCTCGCGAGAGCCAGCGTACCATAACGCTACCGGCACAAGTTGGCGCCGTCGGTTTCACACTAACGAGACGTCGGGGTTATAGGCACTACGTACCGGCTGCAGAAGAAAGCGCTCCGGTTTCTAGCCCCTGCGTAGCGGGGCTGAAAGAAAAGCGAGGGCGAGCGATGTCGAATGCCACAGCTGTCCGGCGGGCGCGCGCACTGCTGCGGTCGGCGTTGGACCGGGCCGGACATCCGGCGATCCGGTTCGGGCGGATCCCGACACCGGTCGGGATCCTGTTCGTGGGCGCGACCGACAAGGGAGTCTGCGACGTGACGTTCGGTCAGCCGTCGGAGCGACGCTATCGAGCGCGTCTGTTGCGGTGGTCGCCGGAGGTCCGGCGGGACGACGCCGGGCTGGCCACGGTACGCGAGGAACTGAGGGCGTATTTCGCCGGCGAGCTCACCCGGTTCTCGCTGGCGGTGGACCTCCGCCAGGTGACACCGTTCACGGCGCGGGTGCTACGGGAGACACAGAAGATCCGGTTCGGCCAGGTGACCAGCTATGGGGCGCTTGCCGCACGGATCGGGTCACGCCGCGCAAGCCGCGCTGTCGGCGGCGCGCTCGGACGCAACCCGGTCCCGATCATCATTCCCTGTCATCGCGTCATCGCGCAGGGCGGACGGCTCGGGGGGTTCACCGGCGGGTTGCCAACCAAACGGATCCTGCTGGGGCTCGAGGGGTACCGCCTCCCAGAGCCGTCTGGGAGGCTCTTCTGAAAGTTCGACCGCCTACGGGTTATGGCCGGGGGATGGTGGTCTCGGACCTGCCGCTGGTCTCGGGCACGGGCGTGGAGCCGAAGGCGCCGGTCAGAACGTTCACCGTCGCTTGGCGCGGGTCGGTGGTCCCCATCGGCATCCCCGGGCGGGCCGCCGGTACGGTGCCGACCACCGGCTGCACCGCAGCCGGCTGCTGTGGCTCGACCCTTGCGCCGTCGGGCTGCTGTAGCAGCCGTTGCAGCTGACCGAACTGCTCCTGCTGTGCGGCGCTCACCGTGAACGGTGTCCGGCCGCGCGGGGCGCTCGGGACGACTCCGAGCCGTTGCCCAAACGCGCCGCTGGCCGTAGGCGTCGAAGCCGCCGCCCTGCCGGGCGAGGCCACGGTGGCGACCCGTGCGGCCGGCCTGCTGGTGGCCAGGATCAGGATACGGTCGAAGCGCGAAACGCCGTCGCTCGTGGCGGCGCGGGGAGCCGCCAGGTAACCGCTGGCCGTGCGGAGCAGCGTGCGCAGGGCCTTGGCTTCGGGCACGTCGACGAGCTCTATCGTCACGGTCTGGTCGACCAGCTCGTCGGCGTCGATGATTGCCGTGTTCCCGACCCGGCCCCATTCGGCGAGGATGTCCGTGATCCGGGCATCCTGGGCGCGGATCGTAACGCGGCCGTTGTTCATCGACAGCTCGAACCCGCTGGCTGCAGCCGCCGGCGCCGTCAGTGCCGCCGTAAGCAGACCAGCGACCGCATGTATCCCGACCCGTTCGAAAGCCGCCCACACCATCTTCGGCAGTATAGTGCGTCCTCGCCCCGAATCATCAAGAGATCACGGGAATCTGGATTCGAGATGGATAGCGCCCTTGCAGACCGCGGGTGCGACGTCGGCCTGCTGCACGCATGCCATCCGCTGCGCGCGGTGGTGCTCGATGACCTTGGCGAGGATCTCCGGTAGCTGGACACGCGGTTCGTAGTCGACCAGGTTCCCAAGGCTCGGCGACCAGCGCCATGCCGGCTCGTTGGTGATCGTGTCGATCGCGTAGCCGAATCGAGGGTGGGTCTTGAGCGGTTCGATGTTGTCGATCGACCTGGTGGACAGGTCGTCCAGGACGAACACGTCATGCTCGGCCTCGAGCAGCGCGTGGGCGAGATAGGAACCGATGAATCCGGCCCCACCAGTGATCAGTGTCTTCATTCTGACTTCCGACTGCTGACTTCTCGAGCACGGCGGAGCTAGGTCGCGAACCGGAAGTTGATGACGTCGCCATCCTGAACCTCGTAGTCCTTGCCTTCCAGCCGAACTTCGCCGTGCTCACGGCAGGCTGCGAGGGACCCGTTTCTCGCGGTCAGTGCCTTGTAATGCACCACTTCGGCTCGGATGAACCCGCGGGCGATGTCGCTATGGATCTGACCGGCTGCGTCCTGCGCCGATGTGCCGCGTGGCACCGACCAGGCACGACATTCGTCTTTGCCTGTCGTGAAGAACGAGATATAGCCGAGGAGATGATAGCTTGCCCGGATCACCCGGTCGAGGCCGGAATCCCTCAGACCGAGGTCGGCCAAGAAGACTGCGCGGTCATCGGCGGCCAGCTCGGCGATCTCCAGCTCGATCTTGGCGCAGACCGGCACCGCCTCGGTGGCGGCGCCGGACAGGCACTCCGAAATTCCGGCCCGCTCGATCGCACCGGTCGGGTCGGCAACATCCGCCTCATCGAGGTTCAAGACGACGAGCACCGGCTTGGCCGAGAGAAAACTGAACCCGCAAAGCCGCCGTGCGTCGTCGGTGTCCAGCGAGAGGGCCCGGAGCGGACGCCCTTCCTCCAGGGCGGTCCGGCACAGCTCGATGACCCGCGCCTCCTCTTCCAGCTCACGGCGCTTGCCCTTCTTTGCGTCCAGTCGGATCCGTTCGAGCCGTCGCTCGGCCACGCCGAGGTCGGCCAGGATGAGCTCGTCCTCCATCTGCGTGGCGTCGCGCGCCGGGTCCACCTCGCCGGCGACGTGCGGCACCGTGTCGTCCCGGAACATTCGTAACACGTGGAGCAGCGCGTCGGCATTGCGGAACGCGGTCACGTCGATCAGGGAACGGGCGCCGCCGTGCCCCGCGAGCTCGGCGATCTCGACGGTCGCCGGCACCCGTCGCTGCGGCTCGAAGAGCTCGGTCAGACGGTCCAGACGCGGGTCGGGGACCTGGGCGACACCGATGTGCGCCTCGTGACGGCCGCCGGTGTGTCCGAGCGGCTCGCCGGTCCGGCTCAGCAGCCGGAGCAGGGTCGTCTTGCCTGTCGAAGGGAATCCGATCAAGGCGGCGCGTAGCATGCTCTAGTGGCCCGTCTCCAGGTCCTGTGTCGTGCTCAGACCGCGTCCGGGGAACCTCTGAGACAGGACATTACCGGTCCACAGGAGTCGGTTCGCACGCTTCTCACAACTGCCCACAACGGCGACTCGGTGGGCGAAGGTTCGACGTAGACCTATAGTTTGCGAGTGTTTGCCAGTTGACACGGCGCCCGACTGCCTTCTACTATCGGGGTGGATTTTTCTGGAGTTATCTGGAGCAAAAGGGTGTTACGGGGAAACTTCTCAGCCAAGATCGACGACAAAAGTCGTCTCAAGATCCCAACGCTGTTTCGATCCGCGATCGAGGACCGCTACGGGACCCAGCTGTTCATCACCAGCCTGACCGGCGCGCTGGTTCTCATTTATCCGATGCCGGTCTGGATGGAAATCGAGCGCAAGCTTGCACAGGTGGTTCCCTCCACGCTTCCCGCCCGCGCCAAGTACTTCGACCGGGTGAACTACTTCGGCCAACCGGGGGAGTTCGATACACAGGGCCGGGTTTCGATCCACGCGCGGCTTCGAGACGCCGCGGCAATGGTCGGAGAAGTCGACGTCTTCGGTCAATACGATCACCTCGATGTCTGGAACCACGAGCGCTTCACGAAACGGCTCGCCGGCGAGCCGTTCACCGACGACGACGCCCGTGCGCTCGCCGAGTACGGCATTTGAGCCGCAATGATCTTACACGAGCCAGTCCTGCGGGCGGAGACAGTTGAGCAACTCGCGCCGGCGGGACGAGGAGTGTTCGTCGACTGCACCGTCGGGACCGGCGGACACACCGAGGCGCTGCTCGAGGCCGGCGCGACACGGGTGCTCGGGCTCGACCGGGACGCCGAGGTGCTGCCGCTGGCTCGTGAGCGGCTGGCGGCCTGGGGAGACCGCGTGGATCTCGTGCACGCCGACTATCGACGTGTCGACCAGGTGCTCGACCAGCTCGGCATCGAGCAGGTCGATGGCGCCCTCGCCGACCTCGGGCATTCCTCTGTCCAGATCGAGGCCGAGGGCCGCGGGTTCAGCTTTCGCCGGGCCGACCCGCTCGACATGCGCATGGACCGGTCCCAGGGTCGGACGCTCGCCGAGCTCCTCGACGAGGTCACACCCGACACCCTGGCGGATGTGATCTTCGAGTACGGCGAGGAGCGGCGTTCGCGCCGGATTGCCCGGGGGATCGTGTGGGCCCGCGACCGCGGCGGCCTGGCGACCACCGCCGATCTTGCCGCCGTCGTCAGCCGGTCGGTGCCGGTTCGCGGCCGCCCACGCATTCATCCCGCCACCCGGACGTTTCAGGCGTTTCGGATCTGGGTCAATCAGGAACTGGACGGACTCGACGCGTTCCTGCGCGTGGTGGCCCGGCGCCTCAGGGCAGGGGCGCGGCTGGCGGTCATCAGCTTTCACTCCCTGGAGGATCGGATCGTGAAGTACACCTTCCGTGAGCTCGAGCGGGGCGGCGACCTTGCGATGCGCGCGCTGACCCGAAAGCCGATCCGGCCGGGGCGCGCCGAGGTGGCCCGCAACCCACGGGCACGATCAGCCAAGTTGCGTGTGGCCGAGAGGTTGTCATGAGCCGACTCGACGTGGAGTACGACATCAGGCGGGATATTCGCAACAACCCGATCGAGCGGGAGATCGACAGGGTACGGCAGCGCGAGCTCTGGCGGTCGGGCGCCGTCGGGGTCTGTCTCGTGGCGGTGCTGCTGTTTTCGGCCTGGCAGCACTTCGAGCTGCTCCGTCACGGGTACGAGATCGAGCAGATGGAGCAGGATCGGGCGCTTGAGCTCGAGCTGAACCGGCATCTGCGACTGGAGATCGAGACGCTACGCTCACTGCGACGGATCGAGCAGATCGCCACAGAGGAGTTGAATCTACTGGCCCCCACGCCCGCCGAGGCGCAGGTCATCGAACGGATCGTCCCCGCGGCGCCGCCCGACCGCTCGGTGGTGGTCTCCCGCGACTCTGCCACGCCGGCGGGTCGACGGCCGTAGAACTCTCGAGACGACGATGGCAGCGACCTCCTCGTCCCTTACCCGCTGGCGCGACATCGTGCGCCGCCGCCTGGTGGTCACCGCCGGCGTGATGGCCCTCTGGGGGATCGCGATCGAGGCCCGTCTCGTCCAGCTGCAGGTGTTCCGGCATGACGTGCTCGTCGAGCGAGCCCTGCGGCAGCGGTTGCGCACGATCCCCACCCACCCGAAGCGCGGCGAGATTGTCGACCGCGGGGGTCAGATACTCGCCTACAGCGTCGATGCCGACACCATTGTCGCGGTCCCGGCCGACGTCGAATGTCCGGTCGAGACCACCCGGCTGCTCTGCGAGGTACTCGAATGTCGTCGCGAGCAGCACGACCGCATCCTGACGCGGCTAGACACAGAGAATCTCTTTGCCTACGTGCAACAGTATGTCTCGGTCGACACGGCGCGTCGGATTCGGGAGCTCGATCTCAAGGGGGTCGGGTTCCTGAAGCAGAACCGGAGGTTCTACCCGAATCGGGAACTGGCGGCTCATCTGATTGGCTATGTCGGCATCGACAACCAGGGGCTGTACGGGCTCGAATCGAGCTATGACGAGGAGATCAGTGGGCAACCTGGCCGGGTGCTCATGCAGACCGACGCGCGCAACCGCGCGTTCAGTCGAGTCGAGCGCCCGCCGACCGCCGGCGTCACCCTCGAGCTGACCATCGACAAGCTCATCCAGCACATCGCCGAGCGGGAGCTGCGCGCCGCCATGCGCGAGCACCATGCGGCCGGCGGTAGTGTCGTCGTCTTGGACCCTGCCACCGGTGAGATCCTCGCCCTGGCAAATGAGCCCACGTTCAATCCCAACGCCTTCTCGCTGTCGGACGCCGATGCCAGACGGAATCGCGCGACACAGGACGTCTACCAGCCCGGGTCCACGTTCAAGATCGTCACCGCCTCTGCTGCGCTCGAGGAGGGAGTGTCTCACCCGAACCAGCAAATCGACACGAGCCCGGGCGTGTGGTACCCCGGCCGTCGCCCAATCAGGGACTTCCGCGACTACGGTGTCCTGTCGTTCACAGACATGCTGGTGAAGTCGAGCAACGTTGCCGCCAGCAAGATCGGCGTCGAGCTCGGTGCGGAGCGACTCCTCCGCTATGTCCGAAGGTTCGGGTTCGGGCAAGCGATTTCCGGGGACTTTCTCGGGCAGAGCCGCGGGATCGTGCATCCGGCGGCTGGGCTCAGTGACAGCGACCTGGCACGGGTGTCGATCGGCTACACCATCGCGGTGACGCCGTTGCAGATGGCGGCGGCCATGAATGCGGTGGCCAATGGCGGCGAGCTGATCGCACCGCGAGTCGTCCGGGCGCTGTTGGGCGAGGATGGACGACTCGAGGTGCCGCGTCGCGTGATCCGGCGCGCGATCAGGCCCGAGACGGCCACCACGATGACGCGAATACTCGAGGACGTCGTTGACCATGGAACCGCGACTGCCGCCCAGCTCACCGGCTACACGGTTGCAGGGAAGACCGGCACGACGGAGAAACTCGTCGACGGGCGCTATTCCGACACCCGTAACGTCGCGTCGTTCGCCGGGTTCGTCCCGTCCACCCGACCGCGGTTGACCATCCTCGTCGTGGTCGATGACGTGCCGAGTGGCGGTGGCGCCGTGGCGGCGCCGGTCTTCCAGCGGATAGCCGAGGCCTCGCTGCGACATCTCGGCGTACCGCCCAATGTAGGTGCGCCGCCCCCCATCTTGGTGTCCGCCGGATCGCCGACGCCGGCCATCGTACGGCTGACACCCGTGCGCGCACCGGCGTCGCTCGCGGCCTCCGCGTGGACCGGGCCCCAGCGCGGGCTGATGCCGGATCTGGCTGGGCTCAGCGCGCGAGCGGCGTTCGAGATCGCGACCGATCTCGGCTTGATGACTCGGATACGCGGCGACGGGTTCGTCGTCGGCCAGACGCTGGAGCCTGGCAGTGCGATCACGAGAGGGCAGGCGCTCATCCTGCGGCTCGAGCGTTCGGGCGTGTCCGGTGCCAGGTCGAGGTCGGAACCATGACGGTCGGAGATCTGCTGCCGCGCCTGTCGGGTGTCGTGGCGCCGGCGGGGGGTCTCGGTGCCGATGTCCGGGACCGGGCGGTGACGGCGATCGCCTACGACTCCCGTCGGGCGACGGCAGGCGCGATCTTTGTGGCGGTTAGCGGGCAGCGCTTCGACGGGGCGGCGTTCGCGGCCGACGCCATGGGACGGGGGGCCGTGCTGGTCGTGTCCGCATCGGCCCCACCCGTCGATGGGCCGGTCGCGTGGGTGAGGGTGGAGGACGCGCGTCTCGCGCTGGCGGAGCTGGCCGCCGCCTTTCACCACGACCCCAGCCACGACCTCACCGTGGTTGGTGTCACCGGTACAAATGGCAAAACCACCACGACCTACCTGCTGGCGGCCATCTTCGCCGCGGCCGGGTGGCCATGCGGTCGGATCGGATCGGTGGGGTACGACACCGGTGGAACGATGCGGGACGCGGAGCGCACGACCCCGGAGGCACCGGAGGTGCAGGCGTTGCTGCGCGAGATGGTCCAGCACCGGCGTGCGGCGTGTGCGATGGAGGTCTCCTCGCACGCCCTCGCGATGCGGCGCGTCGAGGGGACCCGGTTCGCCGCCGCGGTCTTCTCGAACCTCACCCGCGACCACCTCGACTATCACCTCGACATGGAGCACTACTTCGGGATGAAACGGCGGTTGTTCGACATGCTGCCGGCCGGGGCGCCGGCCATCATCAACACCGATGACCCCTTTGGGCTCCAGCTGGTCGAGATGGTCGGCCGTCCGGTCACGTACGCGATCGACCGGGCAGCCGACGTGACCCCGGACCGGGTCGAGTCATCGCTCCCCGGCACCTCGATCGACGTGCGCACCCCGCGCGGCCGGTTGCAGCTCAGGTCCTCGCTGCCCGGCCGGCTCAACGTCTACAACGTGCTGGCGGCGGTGTCGGCGGCGGTCGCGCTCGACGTGCCGTTTCAGGCGATCGAGCAGGGGGTGGCCGGGCTCGAGGGTGTGCCGGGTCGATTCGAGATGGTGTCGTCCCCGGACGACGACGTGTGCGTGCTGGTCGATTACGCGCACACCGATGACGCACTCCGCGCGGTGCTCGGAGCGGTGCGCGAGTTGTGCGGCGGACGGGTCATCAGCGTTTTTGGCTGCGGCGGCGATCGTGACACGGCCAAGCGGCCGTTGATGGGAGCGGTCGCGGCCCGTCTCAGCGACCTGGTGGTGGTGACGTCGGACAACCCGCGGTCCGAGGACCCAGACCGCATCATCGACGAGATCCGCCGGGGCATCGACTCGTCCACGACGGCCGCCACGGGCCCGCCGCATCTGGGGATCACCGACCGGCGCACGGCGATCGAGCGCGCCATCGACGAAGCCGAACCGGGTGACGCCGTCGTCATCGCCGGGAAGGGGCACGAGACCTGCCAGGTGGTGGGCGACGAGCGTCGTCCGTTCGATGACCGACTCGTGGCCCGGGCGGCGCTCGCCCGGAGGCGAGCCCGTCCACGCGTGTCGTAAGGCGGGGCGGGCGCTGTGGATGGAGTGTGGCGAGGGCGATGCACGAACGGCTGCCCGTGACGCTGGGCGATCTGGCGCAGGCTGTTGGCGGGCGGGTGGTGGCTGGCGCGGCGGAAACCCCGATCGACGGGTTCTCCATAGACTCGCGGTCACTCAGTCGGGGCGACCTGTTCGTCGCGATTCGCGGCGACCGCTTCGACGGGCACGCGTTCGTGGCCGACGCGCTCGGGCGGGGCGCCTGTGGCGCGGTCGTGAGTGATGCGGCCGCACTCGGGTCGGCGCCGGCGATCGGGGTCGTGGTGGACGACACGGTGCGGGCCCTGCAGGCGCTGGGCCGGCACATCCGCCGCGCGTCACACGCACGGGTGGTCGCGATCACCGGCAGTGTGGGGAAGACCACGACCAAGGAGCTGACCGCGGCGCTGCTGGGCGCGCGGTACCGGGTGTTCCGGAACCGCGGCAACCTGAACAACCACATCGGGTTGCCGCTCTCGTTGCTGGAGCTGCGGCAGCGGCCCGAGGTTGCGGTGGTGGAGCTCGGTATGAACGGACCCGGGGAGATCAGCCGACTCGTCGAGATCGCCGAGCCGGAGCTGCGGGTCTGGACGAACGTCGCCGAAGTGCACGCAGCGTTCTTCCCCTCGATCGCGAAGATCGCCGACGCGAAGGCGGAGATCCTGGAAGGCGCGACGCGGGACACCGTCGTCGTCGCCAACGCAGCCGATGACCTGGTCATGACCCGTGTGTCCGGATTCCCCGGCCGGGTCGCCACCTTCGGGGTCGGGGTGGAGGCCGAGGTGCGGGCGACCGAGGTCGAGGACCTCGGGCTCGATGGCACCCGAGCGCGGGTCCGGACGCCCGTCGGCGCGACCGCCGTCACCACGCCGTTGCTCGGCCGCGGCAACCTGGCGAACGTCCTGGCGGCGGTCACTGTGGCGTTGCAGCTCGATGTGCCGCTGGCGGCGATCCCCGAGCGGGTCGCGGCGGTGGACGCGCCGCCTCATCGCGGACAGATACGCCGGCTGGCGCGCGGCGTGGTCGTCGTCGACGATTCGTACAACTCCAACCCGCTGGCGGTCGTCACCGCGCTCGAGACGTTGTCACGAGACCGCGGCGTCGGACGCCGCGTCGCGGTGTTGGGCGAGATGCTCGAGCTTGGGGCGCGGGCGGACGCCCTCCACCGGGCGACCGGCCGTGCCGCGGCCGCCGCCGGGCTGGGGCTGCTGCTGACGGTCGGGGGAGATGCGGCCCAGGCGTTGGGTGCCGCCGCCGTGGAGGCCGGCATGCCGGAGAACCGGGTCATCTACTGCGAGGGGAGCGAGGCGGCGGCGATGCGGCTGATGGCGATGCTGCAGGCCGACGATGTGGTGCTGGTGAAGGGCTCGCGAGGCGTGCGGACCGATCTGGTGGTGGCGCGGCTCGAAGCGGAGTGGGCGTGATGCTGTATCACCTGCTGTATCCGCTGCACACGCAGTTCTCGGCGCTCAACGTGATCCAGTACATCACGTTTCGCACCGCGGCGGCCGGACTGACCGCCTTCGTGATCAGCCTGACGATGGGGCCCTGGACGATCCGCACACTGCGTGAGTTCCAGATTGGTCAGGTCGTACGTGACGAACTGGCCACCCATCAGTCCAAGGCCGGCACCCCCACCATGGGCGGGTTGCTCATCCTGGCTGCTGCGATCGTGCCGACGCTGGCCTGGGTCGACCTCACGAACGCCTATGTCTGGGTTGCCGTGCTCTCGACGCTGGGGTTCGGGCTGGTCGGCTTCCTGGATGACTACCTGAAGGTTGTGCGCCAGACGCATCGTGGGCTCCGGCCGCGATACAAGCTGATCGGGCAAGGGGCAGTGGCCGCGGCGGTCGGGCTCTCGCTGTTGTGGCTGAGCGAGCAGGGTCTCTACAGCACCGAGCTGATCTTCCCTTTCTTCAAGCAGTTTACCCCGGACCTCGGGGTGCTGTACGTGCCGTTCGCGGTGCTCGTCCTGTTGTTCTGGTCGAACGCAGTCAACTTCACCGACGGGCTCGATGGTCTCGCAATCAGCACGTTCACCATCGCCGCGGCCGCCCTCACGGCGCTGGCGTATGTCACCGGGCACGCGATCTTCGCCGAGTATCTGCTGCTGGTGCACTTCTTGCCGGCGGCCGAGCTCACGGTGTTCTGCGGGGCGTTGGTCGGCGCGGGCCTCGGCTTCCTTTGGTACAACTCGTATCCCGCCGGGCTCTTCATGGGCGATGTCGGGTCCCTGGCCCTGGGGGGCGCCCTCGGCACCGTCGCGATCCTGATCAAACAGGAACTGCTACTTCCGATCGTAGGCGCCGTCTTCGTCATCGAAGCGCTCTCCGTAATCATCCAGGTGGGCTCTTTCAAGCTCACTGGGCAACGGGTGTTCCGGATGGCGCCGCTCCACCATCACTGCGAGCTGATCGGGTGGAGCGAGCCGAAGGTGATTAGCCGGTTTCTGATTGTCGCCGTGGTGTGTGCCTGTTTCAGTCTCGCGACGTTGAAGCTGCGATGACCGAGTTCTCCGTGCGCGGGTCCAACGTGGTCGTGGTCGGCGCCGGGCGCAGCGGTGTCGGCGCCGCCCGGCTGCTGGCCGGCCGCGGGGCGCGGGTCACCCTCACCGAGATGCGGAGCGACGTTGGCGAGGAGGTCGAGCGGTTGCGTGAGGTTGGCGTCGACCTCGAGCTCGGCGGGCACCGGCCCGAGACGTTGGCGGGGGCCGATCTGGTGGTCCTGAGCCCGGGAGTGCCCCCGTCACTGGCGGCGCTCGAGCGGGCCCGCCGGGCGCGGGTGCCGGTCATCAGCGAGATCGAGCTGGCGTCACGCTGGGTGCGCGGTCGGGTCGTGGCGGTGACGGGCACGAAGGGCAAGTCGACGACGACCGTGCTCCTCGGGCGGATGCTCGAGGCGGGTGGGTGTCTGGTTCTGGTGGGCGGCAATGTGGGCACGGCGTTGAGCACCCAGGTCGAGCAGTCCATGCCGGAGGCGATCCACGTGGTCGAGGTGTCGAGCTTCCAACTCGAGCTGACCGCGACGTTCCGGCCGTGGATCGCGGTCTTCCTGAACCTGTACGCGGACCATCTCGACCGTTATGCCGACATCGAGGCGTACGCGGCGGCCAAGGCCCGGCTCTTTGCGAACCAGCGGGCGTCGGACACGCTCGTCGTCAACGCCGATGACCCGGATGTCTTGAGACTGACGCGAGACAGCCACGCGGGTCGCGTGGCCTATGCGCTGAGGGAGCCGCTCACCGAGGGCGTGGTGGTGGCCGGCGACACGATCGTGCGCCGGAGCCCGGCCGGCGACGAGCCGCTGGTTCCGCTGTCGGCGGTGCATCTGCTGGGTCGGCATCTGCTCGGAGACGTCCTGGCGGCCAGCGCCGTCGCGAACCTGGTTGGCGTGTCTGCCGGGGACATGACCCAGGCCGTGGACCGGTTCACGGGGCTCGAGCATGCCCTGCAGCCGGTCGCCGAGGTGGCGGGTGTGCGGTTTGTCAACGACTCGAAGGCCACCAACGTCGAGGCGGCCAGACGCGCGGTGGAAAGCTGCGGCGACCACGTGGTCGTGATCATGGGCGGCCGCTTCAAGGGGGGCGCGCTCGAGACGTTGGCGCCGCTGTTCGCGTCGCGGGCGGACGCGGTCGTCGCGATCGGCGAGGCGCGCGGACGGATCCGTGAAGCGCTTGGCGCGGTCGTGCGTGTGGTCGAGACCGGGTCGCTCGGCGACGCGGTCCGGGTGGCCTACGGACTGGCATCGCCCGGCGGTACGGTGCTGCTGGCGCCCGCATGTGCCAGCCTGGACATGTTCCGGGACTATGCCGAGCGTGGAGACGTGTTCACGCAGGCGGTGGCCCGCCTCGAGGAGGAAGTCTGCGAGAAAGGTGAGCAGTGAGCAGTCATCGGTCGGGTCGCGGCGGTGAAGAGTCTTCCGCTGGGAACGCAGGCTGCTCCGGTCTGCGAGGTTGATGTCTTCACCTCGGGCTCGACTGATGACTGCTGACTGCTCACGGTCCGGTTGTCGGGTCGAAACGTTCTGGACTTTAGCACGCTCCGGCCTCTCCCTGGTGATACTGGGCGCGGGCCGGCATCGGGAGCTGCGGTTCGCAACCTGGAACGGGTCGCGCGAGGTTGTGTGACCCGACGCGTGTCACGGTGGCAGGCGAGTATGTCGCGAAAACTGAAGTCGGACAAGTTGCTGTTTCTGGCCACGTTGCTGCTGGTCTGCGCCAGCGTCGTGATGGTCTACAGCGCGTCCGCGGTCCTGGCCATGGAGCGGTATCAGCAGCCGCCGTATTTCTTTCTCTTCAAGCAGGTCACCTGGGCCGTGCTCGGCGTCTGTCTGCTGAGCCTGGCCATGCGAGTCGATTACCGGAAACTCAAGCAGCCGATCGTGATCTGGACCGCGCTGGGTGTGTCCACGGTCGCCCTGGTCGTCGTCTTCTTCGTGCCGCCCATCAACGGCGCGCACCGGTGGTTAGGGTTTGGTGGCATCGGCGTGCAGCCCTCCGAGCTTGCCAAGGTCGCGGTGATCATCTTCACCGCAGCGGTGCTCGAGCGTCGGATGGACAAGATCGACCAGGTGACGGCATTGACGCCGATTGCGGCCGTCGCCGGCCTCGTCTGTGGACTGATCGTCCTGGAGCCGGACTACGGGACGGCGTTCACGGTGCTGCTCATCGTGGCCGTCATGGTGTTCGCGGCCGGGCTGCCGTATCGCCAGGTGTTCGGGCTGACGCTGGTCATGGTGCCGGTGCTCGTCGCCGTGCTGGTGAGCTCCGACTACCGGCGCCGGCGGCTGATCTCGTTCCTCGACCCGTGGGCGGATCCGCTGGGCGACGGCTTCCAGATTATCCAGTCGCAGATCGCGGTCGGCACCGGTGGGCTCTTTGGCCAGGGACTGATGGGGGGCGTCCAGAAGCTGTTCTATCTGCCGGACCCGCACACCGACTTCATCTATGCCGTCATCGCCGAGGAGACCGGTCTGCTGGGCGCCACGGCCGTCCTGCTGTGTTTCGGCGTGATCGTGTGGCGCGGGTTGCGCATCACGGCGGCGGCGCCCGACCGGTTCGGGGTGTTGCTGGCGCTGGGGCTCACGATGATGGTGGCGTTTCAAGCCTTCGTCAACATCAGTGTCGTGCTGGGGCTCATGCCCACCAAGGGGATCCCACTGCCGTTCGTCAGCTCCGGCGGGTCGTCGCTCCTGGTCAGCCTACTCGGGATGGGCATTCTCTTGAACGTGTCCCAGCACGCGTCGGCGGACGCATGAGGGCGAACGGGAGCGACCGACTAAGCGTCGTGTCACCCGGGACACTACATGGCGGATCAGCGATCGCCCAGGGTCTTGATGAGCGGTGCCGGCACCGGCGGACACCTGTACCCCGGAATCGCGGTCGCGCAGGAGATCCGGCGTCGCCATCCAGGGTCCGAGGTCGTGTTCGCCGGCACCGGACGCGACCTGGAGGTGCGGGCGCTCGAGCGATTGGGCTTCGATCTCGTGCGCGTGCACAGCGCCGGGCTGAAGGGCAAGTCGGCTGGCGCGCTGGTCCAGGGTTTGTCGATACTGCCCCTCAGTGCCTGGGACGCGTGGCGGGTGATCACCCGGGTCGCACCGCAGGTGGTGATCGGTCTGGGTGGGTACTCGTCGGGTGCCGTCGTGCTGATCTCGGCGCTGCGCCGCATCCCGACGCTGGTGCTCGAGCAGAACGTACAGCCCGGCATCACAAACCGGCTGCTGGCGCCGGTCGTCACGGCCGCGGCGGTGTCACACGACGTGGCGCTGCCGCACTTCTACGGCAAGGGGTTTGTCAGTGGCAACCCGGTGCGGGCCGCGTTCTTCGAGCCGGCGCCGCAGGCGACTGCGAAGCGTGCCGAGGTGCATCTGCTGGTGCTCGGGGGGTCGCAGGGCGCCCATGCGATCAACGTCGCGATGATGGCGGCGGCCCCGCTCCTGGTCGGAGGGTCGGTGCCGGTCGTCGTGACGCACCAGACCGGCGATCGGGATCACGGCGCGGTCCGGCGAGTCTATGCCGAGGCAGGACTCCCGGCGCGGGTGGAGCCGTTCCTGGACGACATGGTCGACGCCATGCGTGATGCCGATGTCGTGCTGTGCCGGGCGGGCGCAACCACGCTGGCCGAGATCGCCGCCGTGGGCCGGGTGGCGCTGCTGGTGCCGCTGCCGGGAGCGGCCGACGCGCACCAGTGGCTGAACGCCGACGTGCTCGTCCGGGCAGGGGCGGCCGATGTCGTGCCGCAGGCGGGGATGACGGGCGCGATGCTGGCCGAGCGTCTGCTGCAGCTCGCAGGTGACGGGGAACGGCGCCGGCGCATGGCGACGGCCGCCCGGGCGCTGGCCCGGCCGGATGCGGCCGGGGTCATCGTCGACCGGGCCGAGCAGTTGATGCGGTGGTGACCGTGTCGGGGCACTAGACATCTCCTATGGGCGAGCTCGTCACGTTTGACGCACGTTTTCGTCGCCCACCGGAGATGTCTAGCCCCCGCGTAGCGGGGCTGTAAGAAATGCTTCTGCTAGCGAGGCTGCGCTCGGTTCCATTCGTCGGTTTGAGGCGCAACTTCGCTAGACATCTCCTAAGGGTGAGATCGTGACATTTGGATCAACTTGTCATGCCACGAGGAGATGGCTAGCCCCGCGTAGCGGGGCCTGTGAGAAAAGCCTGGCAGCGAGGCGGGAGCCGACCCTCGTCTGGACGGTTTGAGGGCGGAGCCTCGCTGCCAGCCCGTGGTGAAAGTTCCGCGTCGCACCGAGAGCCGTCGTAGGCAATGCCGCGTCCGGCCAGCGCAAGGCGCGACGAGGGAGCATGCCGGCAGTATCCGACCGAGAAGCAACGTCGTCAGGCGGGATGCAGCGCCGGTCGAACGCGGCTGGACTTTCACCACGCGCTGCTAGCGTGTCAACCGGTCCGACGGGGAGTGAAGAGTGAACGACGGACGGCACGGGTTGTCGCCCGGCACCCGACGCGTGCACTTCGTGGGTGTGGGTGGCATCGGGATGAGCGGGATCGCTGAGATGATGAACTGTCTCGGATACGAGGTCAGCGGTTCTGACCTGACAGCGTCCACGGTGACGGCGCGGCTGGCCAGCCTCGGCATCGCCGTCCAGATCGGGCACGACGCCCACTGGGTGGGAGACGCCGAGGCGGTTGTGGTCTCGGCCGCGGTGTCGGACGACAACCCCGAGGTGATCGAGGCGCGGCAGCGCCACCTGCCGGTCATCCGACGTGGTGCGATGCTGGCCGGACTCGCGGGGTCCAGGTCGACCGTCGCCGTGACCGGCTCTCACGGGAAGAGCACGACGGCGTCGATGGTGGCGGTCATGCTGGCCGATTGCGGGCTGGATCCCTCGGCGGTGATCGGCGCACGCGTTGTCGCGTTCGGTAGCAACACCCGGGTCGGGCAGGGGCGGTACTTCGTCGTCGAGGCGGACGAGAGTGAGCCCTCGTTGCTGGAACTGACCCCGCAGATCGCCGTCCTCACCAATCTCGAGGAGGAGCACCTCGATCAGTACGGCACGTTCGCGCGGCTGCAGGACACCATCCTCAGCTTCGCGAACCGGGTGAGGGAGACTGGATCGGTCGTCGTATGCGCCGACGACCCCGAGCTGACCAGGCTGCGCGGCCGCATCATGCGGCGGGTTGTCACCTATGGGCTGGAGAACACGACCGCCGACGTGGTCGGCGACGCTCCCGAAACCGACGCAGCGGGTTCCCGCTGCCGGGTGCGATACACCCGCGACCATCGTGCTGGGACCGTGTCGCTGAGCGTGGGCGTGCCGGGTCGGCACAACCTGCTCAACGCCCTCGCCGCGTTTGCCGTCGGGCTGGAGGTCGGGCTCGAGCCGGCACGGATCGCGGCGGCGCTCCGGCGATTCGCCGGCGTGGACCGACGCTTCCAGTTTCGGGGCGTCGCCGCCGGCGTGACCGTGATCGATGACTACGGTCATCATCCGACGGAAGTCGCCGCCGCGCTGTCGACGGCGCGCCGACAGCCGCATGCGCGTCTGATCGCGGTGTTCCAGACGCATCGGTATTCACGGACTGCCCGGTTTCTCGACGGCTTCGCGCGGGTGCTGGCAGCTGCCGACGTGGTGGTCCTGACCGACATTTTCGCCGCCGGCGAGATGCCGATCCCGGGAGTCACGACGACGCGTCTTGCGGAGACCGTCCGTCGTCACACGAACGGAGTCGTGCACCAGGTGCAGACCCTCGACGAGATTGTCTCGCTGGTCGCCGACCTGGCGCGGCCGGGCGACCTGGTGCTCACGATGGGCGCCGGGTCGATCGGCCAGGTCGCCGGCCGGCTCGTCGAGGCCCTTGAGCACAAGACGGGTAGGGGAGGTCACCTCGACGCGAAGCGACCGGAGACGCCATGAGGGTCGACACGCAGACGGACAGACGGTTTCGACGGGCCAGAAGCCAGCGACGCACCCGCGGGGCGGCCCGGTGGTGGCTGCGGATGACTCGGTGTGTGTGTCTGACCGGCGCCGTCGGCGCCGTCGTCATCGGCGCGTATCAGGCGGCGCCGCTGCTGCTGAGGGCGCCGTTCTTGGCCGTGGACGACATCGTCGTGCGCGGGAACGACCAACTGTTGGAGAGCGAGGTCCTGGCGCTGGTGTCGGGGCTCTTCGGCGAGAACCTCCTGGCCGTCGATCTGGAGGCTCACCGACAGCGCCTCGTGGCGTCGCCCTGGCTGCGCGACGGGACGCTGCGGCGCATCCTGCCGTCGACGGTCGAGGTGCTCGTGACGGAGCGTCTCCCGGTCGCCGTCGCCCGGTTCGCCGACCGGCTCTATCTTATCGACGAGCGCGGGACGGTCATCGACCGGCATGGGCCGCGATTCGCCGAGTTCGACCTGCCGATCATCGACGGCCTCGCCACCCCCGACACGCAGGCGGCGGTCGTCGATCCGGGTCGCATGGCGTTGGCCGCCCAGGTGTTGGAGCAGCTGGGTCCTCACCCGGAGGTGCTCGACGTCATCTCGCAGATCGACGTCTCGGACCCGTACGACGCCGTGGTGCTGCTCAACGACGATCCCGTGCTGTTGCACTTGGGCGGCGACCAGTTTCTCGAACGGTTGCGGTTCTATGCCGAGCTGGCGCCGGCGCTCCGCGCGCGCGTCGCCGACATCGACTACGTCGACCTGCGGTTCGGTCCTCGGGTGTATGTCGGGCCAGTCGGACACGTGGCACCGGCGCGCGCCGGGCCCCGCAATCAGTTCGTCCGGGCGCCGGCGGGGGTTCGGTAGCGTCCCGAGTCTGACCCGGGACACACAGACGCGGCGTGGGGCCGCGGACGGAGGACGCGTGGCACGCAAGGAGCACTATCTCGTTGGTCTCGATGTGGGCACCTCGAAGATAGCCGCCATCGTGGCCGAGGCGCTCGAAGAGGGAGGGCTGGACATCATCGGCATCGGCGTGGTCGAGGCCCAGGGTATTCGTCGTGGGGTCGTCGTCAACCTGGAGGCGGCCGTCGAATCGATCAAGAAGGCGATCGAGGAGGCTGAGCTGACCGCCGGTGTCGAGATCGATTCCGTGCACCTGGGACTGTCCGGGGCGCATCTGAAGGCGTTCAACAGTCGCGGCGTGGTGGCGGTGGCCGGCAAGAACCGCGAGATCACACGCGACGACGTGCGTCGGGCCATCGACGCCGCCAAGGGGGTGGCGTTGCCGGCGGGGCGCGAGATCCTGCACGTCCTACCCCAAGACTTTGTGATCGACGAACAGGACGGCATCGGGGCTCCGGTCGGGATGATGGGGACCCGGCTCGAAGTGAACGTACATGTCGTCACCGGCAGCATCTCGTCGACGCAAAACATCGTCGCGTGCGTGAACCGGGCGGGGGTCGCCGTGGTCGACACGGTGATCGAGCAGTTGGCCGCCAGCGAATCCGTGCTGACCGCCGACGAGCGGGAGCTGGGTGTGGCGCTGGTGGACATCGGCGGCGGCACGACCGACCTGGCGATCTTCGAGCGCGGGAGCCTCTGGCACACCGGTGTGGTCGCGATGGGCGGCGATCACTTCACCAACGACATCGCGGTCGGGCTCCGGACGCCAATCCCGGATGCGGAGAAAACCAAGCGTCGATCCGGGTGCGCGTTGGCCTCGCTGGTCGACGAAGACGAGACGATCGAGGTCGCCAGCGTCGGTGGTCGTGAGCCGCGTGTCATGTCCCGCAGGATCCTCTCAGAGGTCCTGCAACCCCGGGCCGAGGAGATCTTCCACGCGCTGTGGGACGAGATCCGCCGCGCCGGGTACGAGCGGTCGCTGCATTCAGGCCTCGTGCTCTGCGGCGGCGGCGCCCTGTTGGAGGGGATGGCCGAGATCGCGGAGCAGATCTTCGATCTGCCGATTCGCCGCGGGTGCCCGGTCGACGTCGGGGGGCTCAGCGACCACGTGAGCAGCCCGTCGTTTGCGACCGGCGTCGGGCTCGTCAAGTATGCCCATCGCAACCAGCGGCGGGAGCAAAGGCGGTTGGGCGGTGTCGGGACGCTCAGCAGTCTGGCCGGGCGTTTCTCGGGGCTGTTCAAGGACTTCTTCTAGCCGGATCACCAGGGGAGAGCACAAGGGGGACAGATGGAATCTTCAGCGTTGACGGATCGACTCGGTGATGCGGTCACCCGCCCGGAAGGGGAGCGGGACCAGGACCTGCGCATGACGATCGAGGACACTGACCACTTCGGCGCACGGATCAAGGTCATCGGTGTCGGGGGTGGTGGGAGCAACGCTGTGAGCCGGATGGTGCCCGCCGGGCTCAGCGGCGTCGAGTTCATCGTGGCGAACACGGACGCACAGGCGCTGAGCCACAATGCGGCGCCCCTGTGCCTGCAGCTCGGCGCCAAGCTCACCAAGGGACTGGGCGCCGGTGCCGACCCAAACGTCGGCCGGCAAGCAGCGCTCGAGGACACCGAGCAGATCATCGCCGCCCTCGACGGGGCCGACATGGTGTTCGTCACGACCGGGCTGGGCGGCGGCACCGGCACCGGAGCGGCCCCGGTCATCGCGAACCTGGCGAGCGAGCTGGGTGCGCTGACCGTGGCCGTCGTGACCAAGCCGTTCGCGTTCGAGGGACGTCGACGCATGGTGCAGGCGGAGCGGGGCCTCGAAGAGCTCCGGCAGTGCGTCGACAGCGTCATCACGATTCCGAACGAGCGGTTACTGGCCATGATCGATCGCTCGACCGCCATGTCCGATGCTTTCGCCGCAGCCGATGACGTGCTCCGGCAGGCGATCCAGGGCATCTCGGACCTCATCCTGGTGCCCGGGCTCATCAACCTCGATTTCGCCGACGTCACGACCATCATGTCGGGCATGGGAATCGCCATCATGGGCACGGGAGTCGGTCACGGCGAGACCAAGGCGGTCGACGCCGCGACAAAGGCGGTCTCGAGCCCGCTGCTCGAGGACGCGTCGGTGGATGGCGCACGCGGGGTGATCATCAACGTGACCGGTGGACCGGATCTGTCGCTCGTCGAGGTCAGCGAGGCCACCTCCATCATCCACGCTGCGGCGCACGAGGACGCCAACATCATCTTCGGCGTCGTCATCGACCCGGACATGGCAGGCCAGGTCAAGATCACCGTCATCGCGACCGGCTTCGACCGGGAGGGCGCCGAGCCCGCGACCGAACGTGCCACC
This sequence comes from Acidobacteriota bacterium, assembly GCA_015659035.1. Lineage (GTDB taxonomy): Bacteria > Acidobacteriota > Vicinamibacteria > Vicinamibacterales > UBA8438 > NP936. The sequence goes on from DQNS01000038.1 coordinate 33,290, forward strand.
GCGAAGACGCCGATCGACCTCCACCGATACGCGTCCTGGCAACAGGACGAGCCGCACGAGCGCGTCGCAAGCACGCGGTTCACGGTGTCCCGGCGGCCGTTGATCGAGCTACCGCTGCCGGCGTCGAGCGATACGGACGAGGCCGGCGAGACGCTGCTGGACGTCGACGCGACGTCGGAGTTCGATCTCGACATGCCGGCGTTCCTCAGGCAACAGGCCGAGTGAGGCCGAATCGCTCCAAGGAGGTAGGAGACAGGAGTCAGGAGAAGCTGGAGGGTTTCGCCATCTTCTCTTCGGTCCCCGTTACACCGCGGCGTCCGGTACGTGGTCCGCGAACACAGCCAACAGAGTGTCGCGCAACGTGTCCTGCGCAGGCGCCTCGCCGCTCGGCCGGAGCAACGTGAAGCTGCGGTGCTCCCCGTTGACCACGTAATGCCGGGACGGCAGACTCACGCTTGGGCCCTTGCCACCACGGCCTTCCCACACCGTGAACCCAAGCAGCTTGAGTCCCTCCAGGGCTCCGGCGGTGAAGTGCAACTCCACGTCGGCCAGCTTGCCTGCCGGTGCCGCGTCATCGGCCGGAAGGACCTTGATCGCGACCGTTTGGTCCAGTGGGGTCATCGTCATCCTCCTCGCGTCTGGTATCTGCTCGATCGGCATAGATGCAAGGCGTCGGCCACACTGGCCGTCGGTCGTTGGACGGCGCCAACTGCCTGTGCGGTTTGGGGTTGCCGAGCTCACGTTCGACGCGTGAGCGGAGGGTCCCGGTTGGAATGTCAACGGCAGGCTCCCCAGCGAATTCTCAAGAAGTCAGTCCTTCGACAACAACACCACTGTGATCTGCTCAGGATGAGCGGACGGAAGGCAGAAGGCAGGAGAAAAGTGGCGAGCTTCGCCCGCTTCTTCATCCAAGACGGCCTGTCGAGGTCGACGGCGCCGATGCAACTGGCGTTGCACCGCGAGCTGAGCCGGCGTGAGGCTCGAGTGGGTGAGAGGCGTGCTCCGTTTGGTTGCAGCCCGCCCAATTTTATGTGGACGTGGAACCCGAGACTCGACCAGAAGACGGCGAAGCCCTTCGGCTTTCTTCTGACTTCTGACTTCTGACTTCTGACTCCTTCGAGCGCTCTTCTTCCAGTGCCTCCTGCGCGTCCATCGCGACGTTGGACAACCGGTCCGCCTCGGTGTTCTCGGTGCGACGCACGTGCTCGAACGTCACCTGGTCGAACTGGGCCTCGAGGGCCTTGGCCTGCCGATAGAGGGGGAGCAGACCAGGATGCCGGACGCGGTAGCGTCCCTGCATCTGGCGCACGAGGAGTTGCGAGTCCGAGCGGATCAGCGCGTCATCGTAGCCGTGTTCCGCCAGGTAGGACAGCGCCGCGATCAACCCGCGATACTCGGCGACGTTGTTTGTTGCCATGCCGATCGGGGCGTGCAACTCGTGTTCGAGATCGCCGGTCGCGTTCTCTATTCGGACGCCGTACCCGGCGGGGCCGGGATTGCCTCGCGCCCCGCCGTCGATATAGGCCACCACACGGCTCGACGTCATGGGGCCGGGTCGTGTTCGGGTGCCCGCGCCCCCCCGCCGGCCGGGTCGTGATACAAGATCCGCATACAATGCTCACACTGGATGAGTTCGGTGTTTCGCAGGATCTGGTTGAACATCTGCGGGCGGAGTCGGACGTGGCACACGGTGCAATGCCCGTCACGTGCCTCGACCACCGCGATGCCACGCCCTTGTCTCGCGACCGTCTCGAAGAGCTGGCGTGCCGCCGCGCCGATGTGCTCGGTCAGCTTCACCCGTTCGTCCGATGTTCCGCTCAGCCTGCGCTCCATCTCGGCGCGCTCGGCGTCGAGCGTCGCGCGCTCGCGCTCGATCTCCGCCCGCTCGGCCCGCAGCGCGCGCTCGGCCGCCTCGACGTCAGCCGCCAGGTCGTCGGCTTCCAGCATGTACTCCAGGATGGTGTCCTCGAGCCGCTGGACCTCCGCTTGGGCGGTGGCGATCTCATGCTGCACCGCCGTGTATTCCTTGTTGGTCTTGACCGCCATCAGCTGTTCCTTGAACCGCGATAGACGCCCCTGCACCTCGGCAAGGCTTTTCTCAAGCGTCCGGCGCTTGTTCCTCTTGTCCCCAAGACGGGTCCCGGCCGCATCGACCGCCGTGGTGCTGGCCCTCAGACGGGTGTCGAGATCCTCGATGCGCGACGGGATCCCGTCGACCGTGCGTCGCGCCTCGTCGGTCGCGGTGTCGAGCTGCTGCAGCTGGATCAATCGTTCAAGGTCTGGCAGCATCGTGTGTCACATCTCCACAGCCATCCGAGTGTCCTGTCCGAGAAATACGCGAAACGTTCCCAGGCGGGGCATCCCGCTACCGTTGGGCTGTGACTTAGCGGGGTCACACATGCCCCAATGTGGTCCCTCGTCGCGCCTGGCACTGGCCGGACGCGGCATGAGTACGAAGAGGGAATCTGTTTCGCGTATTTCTCGGACAGGACACCAGCAAAAAAAAGCCCCGCCATCGGAGCGGGGCAGAGAAAAGCCACCAGGTCGCTAGACAGGCCGGCGGACCGGCCCGGCCGTACACGGAGAGTCGTCTCCGCGCACGGCGCGTGGCTGTCGTCAAGGCGTGTCGTGTCCGCGACCATGTCGACTCCGTCGTGTGGTGGGCCCACCAGGATTCGAACCTGGGACAGACCGGTTATGAGCCGGCGGCTCTGACCGCTGAGCTATGGGCCCGGGCACTCGATACTCCTCGCGCCTTGCCGGACGGGCGCTTCGACACCGTAAGTGGCACACCTCGGGTCCGGTCAAGAATACCTTCACGTTGTTTGCCGCCGATCCATCGCGTAGAGGTCGGCGCTCGACCATTCCTTACAGGGGTCGAAGACTGCCGGTATGCTCCCTCCGCGCGCCTTGCAATGGCCGGACGCGGCATGAGTACGACGCCCACAACATGCGAACGTATTCTTGACCGGACCCTTACGTACCTTCCATAAACGCCCGCAGGCGCCGGCTGCGAGACGGGTGCCGCAGCTTGCGCAGCGCCTTGGCCTCGATCTGGCGGATCCGTTCGCGTGTGACCGCGAAATTCTGCCCGACCTCCTCCAGCGTGTGCTCGCTTCCGTCCCCCACGCCGAACCGCATCTTGATCACCCGCTCCTCGCGTGGCGTCAAGGTCCTCAACACGTTCTCGGTCTGTTCCTTGAGGTTGAGGTTGATCACGGCCTCGGCCGGCGAGACCTCCTGCCGGTCCTCGATGAAATCGCCGAGATGGCTGTCCTCTTCCTCCCCGATCGGCGTCTCCAGTGAGATTGGCTC
>DQNS01000035.1 GCA_015659035.1 Acidobacteriota bacterium
AGATCCCGCCAGGTCACCCCGGCGTCGATGAGCTCCGCCCTCGTGTCGACCAGCCATCCGAGCTCCTCGTCGCTCGGCATTCTCGCCGTGCCGTAGGAGAACGCGCGGTTGACGAGGCAAGACGTGACGGCGGGATCGTCCCTGAGAATCGGGACGAGCTCGACGACACCGGCGTAGGGCTGTCGTCGGAACGTGCCGCTGGTATCGATTGGCGCGCCGTTCTCGGTCGTTCGATACACACCGGAGGCGTCAAAGACTTCAAGGGTCAGCCCAATCGGGTCGGTCATCCGATGACACGCCGCACAGGTCGGGTTCTGACGGTGCTCCGTCAGACGCTGGCGGACAGTCCGGAAGGCGGGATTGCTCGTGTCTTGGACGATGCTGAAATCGACGTCGCCAGGCGGCGGTGGCACCCGCTGGCACAGGATGTTCTCGCGAACGGCTTTGCCCCGCAAGGTTGGGGAGGTGGTGCCGGGATGCGAGTGCAGCGATAGGAAACTCACCTGCGTGAGCAGCCCGACGTGCGGGTCGCCCTCGGGAAACCGATAGGGTACCCAAGGAACGGCGCCTCCCAGCTCCTGTGACCGCGGCAGCGGAACGCCGTAAATGGCCGCGAGCGCCGGCGTGAGAAAGGTGTCGCGCGTCACAAACAGATCGCGGTAGTCGGCGTTCTTGTCGAGCAGGTGCTGGGCGAGTGTCAGCAAGGTCTGTTCACGGGCATCGTCCGCAACGTTCTTTGTGAACTTCGGATACAGACTCGCGTCCACCGACAGCGTCGCGAACCCGTCGAACCCCAGCATGTCGGAGAAAAATGCCCGCAGCCCGTCTTCGATGCGCGGCGAGGAGAGCAGCCGATCGATCTGCCGATGAAGCCCCAAGGTGGAGTCGAGCGCTCCCGACGCCGCGGCCGCCAGGAGCTCGGCGTCCGGTGTCGTGTTCCACAGGAAGAAACTGAGGCGAGAAGCACGTGAATACGCGTCCAACCGGTGCGTGTCGGGTTGCGACGGATCCGGCTCGGTGCGCTCGACACGGAAGAGGAAATCCGGCGCCACGAGCATCCCGACGAGCGCAGCCCGGAGCCCGGCGTAGAAGTCGTCGAGGGTCTCCGCCGCCGAGCCAGCCATGGCGACGTAGGACTGAACCTCCGAGTCGGTCGCGGGACGTCGGAACAGGAAGAGGCCCGCCCGGCCGATGAACTGGGCAGCGCACCCCGGGTCCGGTGCGGTCTCGGTCTCCGGCGTACACGGGATGAGCGTCGCCCGGTGCCGAGGGTCGGTGACCTGGACGGCCACCTGCCGGGCGAGCGACTCATACCGTTCGAGCGCGGCTGCGCTCAGGGTCAGCTTCCTGGCGCCCAGCGCCAGCAACCCGTTCTCTCTCACCCCGGGATCGACGATCCCACCATCGACCTGGATGCTCTCGCCGAAGATGTCGTGGACAGTGCGCTCGTACTGTGCCGTCGTCAGGCGCACAAGAGCGCTCTCTTGCGCAGCCGTCGACGGCGCGGATGCGCCCAGGACCAGACACGCGCACAGCACCGGCACCTGAGCGACCCCCAGCAGGTGGCCGTTTGCGGCGATCATTGTGGCGTTGGTATGCGGTTCGCCGCTGGTCCGCTGAACTTTGGCCCGTTTCCGACGGACTGACCGACGATGTCCCCCGACGTTGTCGCGTGGAACGCCGGAACCGCTTCCAACCAATACGCGGCGGAGATCTCGGTGTTCTCCCCCGTCATCGGGTCGGGCCCGCCGTCGGCTAGGCGCTTCATCGCATAGTAGACGCCGGACAGGTCGACCTGCCCATCGTTCTCTCCCCGAATCGCCAAGTAGTGGTAGTAGTCCCTCCAGGGTTGGTATCCCCCGAGGATCCCCCTCAGGCTGCCGTCCGGATCCATCTGGAGACGCACGTGGGTCTGGGTGAAGCGGAGCACCGCATAGAACTGCGACTCGCCCTGCAGCGAGAAGTCCCCAGGCTCGATGGTCAAGATGCGGTTCGTGATCGTGCCCTTGAAGACGTTGTGCGAGCGCGGGTCGGGGTCGAGCACGAACGTCGCCCCGGACATCACACCGCCGTGGGCGTCCCGCAACAGGACGTTCAACGAACGGTCAAACGTCACCGTGACGTCTCCGTCCTGGCTGAGGTCCTCGCCCGATACCGACATCAACCACGCGGGCATCGCGTCGATGGCCGTGTCCCAGACGATGCTCTCGTTGTAGGGCACCACAGGTCGGCGGATACGATACACGTCAAAGCACCCGAGCGCGCGCCACATGTGGTTGTCGACACCCCGCTCGTGGGAATCCGGATCCTCAAAGTCGTCCGGACTCACCTGGCCGTCGAGATCGAAGCCATACGCGAACCGCCCCTGCGCCGTTTCGATGCCTGGGTCGGCTGACAGGGCGGGAACGTTGCCGGGACTGACCGGCTGACCGTTCCAGGGTTGGCCTCCGGCGGTGGCGGTACTTCCGTGGAGTCTCGTGATGTCGACCCGGTTGCCATCATCGTC
>DQNS01000068.1 GCA_015659035.1 Acidobacteriota bacterium
CGGCCCCAGGGCCCGCACTGTTTGTCAAGGAGCCGGAATGGCCCGGGCGGCCTCGCAACCAAAGGCTTGAAACGAACTGCTAGCCCGCGTCACGGCGAGCGTGTATCCTTACGTAGCTCGTGGGACCACGACGTGAATCTACGTGAACGGGTCTGGATTGGATTATCCCTTCTCTCGGCAGCGGGGATCTTGTTGCACCTCGGGGGGAGTGCGTGGTCCTGGAGCCCCCCGCTCTGGCAGCTCGTCGTCTTTCTTATCATCCTTCTCGTCATCGGTTGGGGTGGGCGTGAGGCCGACGACGGTCACGGTGCGCGCCGTTGGCAAAAGTGGCTCAGCGCGCTGCGTGAGAACCCCTTCGGCGCGGCCCTACTCCTGTTGGCGGCGGTCGGTACTGCGGTTCGCATGCTGTCGCTTGACAGCGGCCTCGGTCAGACACCAATCAACATCGATGAGACTCGGCTGGCCGAAAGCGTCTTGGAGTTCTTCCGGACTGGGGAGGTGCCGCACGAAACCGTTGAACACTATCCGGGCATCCTCTACTGGCTTCTGGTAGGCTCATCTCTCTTCGCCTATCTAGGGACGCTGCTGACCGGCACCGCGCGAGGTCTTGGCGACATTCCGCTCGAGACATTCGTGCTCGCTGGGCGAATGACGAGTACCTTGCTGGCTGCCGGGATCACGATTTTCACCGGTCTCATCGGGCGTGCCCTGCGCGGCTCCGCTACTGGGCTGCTGGCCGCGGCCGTCGTGGCTCTCGTGCCGCTCTCGGTGAACATCTCGAGCCTGCTCCGCAACGACGCCGCACAGCTCCTGTTCATCACTGCGGCCGTATGGGCGGCCATCGAGCTTGCGCACACCCGTGACCGCTGGTGGGCGCTCGGCGCTGGAGGACTCGCAGGGGCCGCGACGGCGGTAAAGTACTCCAGCGTGTTCGTGCTCTTGGCGGTGCTGCTCGCTGCCGCGGTGCCAGCCCGAACCAGAGTGTCGCGGGCGTCACTCGCGCTGCTGGGTTTCGTCGCTGTGCTCGCGACAACCAATCACTTCCTGTGGACGGATTTCCCCAACTTCGTACGGCAGCTGGCCGTCGAGATGTCCGCGACCGGAGCGGGACACTGGTCGACCACGGATAACCCGGCCCACTTTTATCTGTCGGTCCTGAGCGGTAGCGGCCCCGGCGCGCCGTTGTTGGCGCTCGCGGCTGGATTCGTCGCTTACGCGTGTACCGCAGGGCGATTGGTCCACTGGGTGGTGCTGGCGTTTCCGCTCACATATATGTGGTTCATGACGCAGCAACCGGCCCAGTTTCCCCGGTGGGTGTATCCTCTTGTCCCCTTCGTCGCTGTAGCCGGATCGTTCGGACTTGCCGGCATTCTCGGCTGGCTTCGGTCGAGTACTGCGGGGCAATCCCGCGCGCGATGGGTCGCCGTCCAGGTGGCCGTCGTCGTGCTCGCCGTTACGGTCGCGTGGGCCCCGATCCGCACGGTCGCGACCGAAATCAGCGGGCGCTCGGCACCGGCCACATACGATCTGGTGCACGCGTGGTTACGTCAACACGCGGCACCCGATGACCGTGTGCTGGCGGAGGATCACTGGCTCGACCTGGCTGACCTAGACCTACAGGTTCATCGCGTCTCCAACCTGGCTGAAAACCTCGCAGGCACCGAGTACAGCCTGTGGGCACACGACTGGATCGTGGTGCCGGAGGGTGACTTCGGTCATCCAGGGCTGCAACACCTGCAGCTTGCTCAGACGTTTCTGGCTGATTATGAGTTCGGCGGCAACAGAGGATTCGACTTCATGATCTACGCGGCGCCGTACCGCGTCCTGGGCCCAATTGAGGTTCACTTTGGCACCGCAGAAGCGACGGGGTTTCTGGGGCCGGAATGGAACCGAGGCGACTCTCCCCGTCCTGGCTTGTCAATTCCACCCGATGGAGCCAGCGTCTTCGTGCCGGCTCTGGAACATTCCGACATCGCCGTTCACATCACGTTCATGTCCCAGGGCGTGGGGACACACACACCGCCGCTGCGGATTGAGCTGGACGGCGAGCACGTTCCGCTCGTAGAGGAGCCCTCGAGCACGGCTGACGTCCGCATGGCGTCAGGGACGATCTCCCATGTACCAACTGGCGTCATGGAGATACGAATCGTTGCGGCGGGTGACGACGCGGTCAGGATCATTCGGCTCACCGTGTCGGAGACTGCGCCTCAGCTGTGAGGCTCGGGGGCGCCGGCGCCCCCTCCACGGCAGTGCCCGAGGCGGTGCGACGCCGCCCATGTTGCCTGTCGTCTGGCGAGGCGACTCAGGCAGGCTGCCAGCATCGCGTGCAGCCGTTTTCTTGGGCAAGCGATGAGGAGAACGGATGATCGAAACGATTACCAGCGACGATCAGATCGTCGCGATCATCGTCTATCGCGACTACCACGTCGACGGTATCAAGTTCCTGTCGCCGACCGATTTCTCACTCCAGCTCGGCCATATGAGCCGCCCGGCCGGCTATCAGGTGGTGCCGCATATCCACAACCCCGTCCACCGCCACACGGTTGGCACGCAGGAGGTGCTGTTTATCAAGAAGGGCGTTATACGCGTGGACTTCTATGCCTTCGATCAGCGCTACCTTGAGAGCCGACAGCTGTCCGCTGGCGATCTCATCATGTTGGCCGGAGCGGGACATGGCATCGAGGTGCTGGAGGATGCGGTGATCGTCGAGGTGAAGAACGGCCCCTACATTGAGGGCGCTGACAAGGGGCGCTTTGACGGCAAGCGGAGCTGATGTGATTCCGGTCAACGAGCCGCTACTGAATGGTCGCGAGAAGGAGCTCCTGGCCGAGTGCATTGACACCGGATGGGTGTCGTCTGACGGTCCGTTCGTGCGCATGTTCGAAAGGCACTTTGCGGACTACATCGGTACGAAGCACGGCATCGCCGTCTGCAACGGCACCGCGGCGCTCGAGACGGCGCTGTTCGCCGCTGGTGTGGGAAAGGGCGACGAAGTGATCATGCCGACGTTCACGATCGTCTCGTGCCTGGTGGCCACCCTTCGCCTGGGTGCGATACCCGTGCTGGTCGATGTCGAACCGGTGACGTGGGGGATGGACGTCGGACAGGTCGCCTCACGCCTCACGCCGCGGACCAAGGCCATCATGCCAGTGCACATGTACGGTCACCCGGTTGACATGGATCCGGTGCTGGCACTGGCGCGTGACCGTGGATTGGTCGTCGTCGAAGACGCGGCGCAAGTACACGGTGCCGAGTACAAGGGGCGCAAGTGCGGTAGCCTGGGCCATGTCAGTGCCTGGTCGTTCTACGCCAACAAGATCGTCACCACGGGCGAGGGCGGCATGGTGCTGACTTCTGATGATGCGATGGCGGAGCGGGCGGCGTCGTATCGAAACCTTTGCTTCCGAGCGGACCGACGGTTCTATCACACCGAGTTCGGCTATAACTTCAGGATGAGCAATCTCCAGGGAGCGCTGGGTGTGGCGCAGGTCGAACGCATCGAGGAGTTCGTGACCATCAAGCGACGCGTCGGACACCTCTATCGCGCTCGTCTCGCGGCAATTCCCGGCGTGCGATTCCAGGTGGAGGAAGCGTGGGCGAAGTGCGTCTACTGGATGTATTGCATCGAGCTCGACACAGAACTTGGCTTCAAGGCGGACGACGCTCGCCGGGCGTTGGCCGAACGCGGGATCGGCACCCGGCCGTTCTTCCTGGGTCTCCACGAGCAGCCTGCAGCGCACGATATCGGCCTGTTCAACGGGGAACGGTATCCGGTGGCCGAGCGGATCGCCCGCCAGGGGCTGTATCTGCCATCCGGACTCACGATCACCGAAGAGCAAGTGGAGACGGTCACGACCGAGCTGGCAGACGTCGTCTCCGCGCTTTCGATGATACACTCGGCGCCGAGCTCATAGCGCTGGTCAAACCGTGAAGGCAGAGAGAGCGGCCATGCTCGCCGACCTCCTCCGCGAGCTGCGGGACACCGCCACTATTTCCCGGAGAAGCTGTGTTGCGACATCCACAAGACGTTCGCACTGCCGTTTGTGGAACTCGTCAGCCCGCAGTATTCCAGCCGATGCCAGGAGTTCTACCTGGCACGCCGCCCGCCCGGTGATTCGCACTGGCCGGGCAGGCCGTGGCATATTCCCGGCGGGATGTGGCGTCTGACGCAGACGCAGCAGGACGCCTGCACCGCTACGGCATTGCGCGAGCTTGCCCTGGTCGTTCAGTCGGTGCGTGACGTCATGACATTCAAATGGCCTTGAAGAGGTCTCGTTCGGCAAAGTAGACAGGTGATTCCCGACCTCGTCTGTCAGCCGCGTGTGCGGGAACAACGACTCTCGACGTTCTCTTGGTGATTCTTCTCGAGTTCTGCCAGATCATGATCGACCATGATCTTCACTAGTTCTTTCATTCTCACCTTAGGCTCAAACCCAAACGCCTCTCTGGCCTTTGAGTGATCTCCTATCAGGACACTTGTATTTCCGGGTCGAGCAAATCGAGGATCGAATTCCACATGATCTTTCGGATTTAGCCCAACGATACTAAATGCTTCATCCAAGAACTCCTGAATAGAATGCACTTCTCCAGTACTGAGAATAAAATCATCTGGCTCATCGAGTTGCATGATTTGATGTGCTGCTACCATGTACTCCTTTGCATACCCAAAGTCGATTTTCGTTTCCAAATTCCCCAAACACACCTTATCTTGCAATCCTTTCGAAATTCTTGCCACTGCCTTTGTTATCTTGCGTGTGACATAAGCGTCTGTTCGTCTTGGAGACTCATGATTGTAGAAAATCCCAGTCGAGGCATACATTCCAAAAACATCTCGATAATATTGGCAACACACGAAAGCCATTACCTTTGCCGCACCGTAAGGACTTTGAGGTCGGAATGGAGTCTCTTCATTCTGTGTCTTTTCGTCGCTAATCCCAAACATGTTCGATGTGACCGGCTGAAAATACCTTATCCTCGGGTTTAGCTGTCTGATTATCTCCAGTAATCTTCCCACGGCAGCACCGGTGATATCGTAAGAATAGCCAACTGAATCATAACTCCAACTAACATGATCCTGGTCCGCCTCGTTGTAGACTTCATCCGGCTTCACACGAGAAATCACACGATATAATGATGTCGGATCCGCAAGGTCTCCTCGTTGGATCTCAATATCGTCAAGAATGTGGTCGATATTGACTGTATTTCCTGTTGCTGATCTTCTCATGAATCCATGAACTTCATATCCCTTTTCCAATAAGAGCTCGGCCAAATAGCTTCCATCCTGTCCTGTCACTCCTAGAACTAATGCTTTTCTTGTCATGATACAACTTTAAATTCAGGAAGTGGCACTATGAATTTCCCACCCTTTTCTCTCCACTCATGCTCTCGTTCATAGAACTCATCAAGAAACGCATAAGGAAGCACCAGGAAATAGTCAGGCTGGGCCTTCCTTGCCTCTTCTTCAGAGACACAAGGAATCATCGAGCCTACTGTATACTTTCCCCACTTTGCCGGACTTCTTTCGGCGGCAGCTTCTATCAATGTATGGTCCAAACCATAATATTGGAGAATCACATTTCCCTTTGTTGACGCCCCATAGACCCAGATCTTCTTACCTTTAGCAACTTTCCTCTTTATGAAGGCAACGCACTTCCTCTTGTTGGCCTCTAACCTTTCAAAAAACTCGAGGTGAACCTTCTTGTCGTCTAATCCTTCCTCATCTTGACGGACTCTTGCAATCCGCTCATCCGCTCCCTCTGCAGGGGTAACATCAGCCCCCTTCTTCCTTGCAAAAAGACGATAGCTCGCACCGTTGACATTATTGATTTCGACGTCAAAGACCTCTAAGCCATTATGCTCAAATAGATATTCTAGGCTATGAAAGGAATAGAACTCCAAGTGCTCATGACAAATATTCCCAACATCATTCGTATCCATCATGTTCTTGAGACACATTAACTGAGCAATAAACACTCCGTCTTCTGTCAGAGCCTTTGCAGCATCAGAAATGAATTGATTGGGATCTTCCATATCATAAAACATTCCAAGCGCAGTGATCACTTTCGCTTGTGTGCCTACTTCTTTGTGATAGTTCTCATAATTCCAGAAGTCATGAATGCAGTGCGTTAATCCTACTCTTCCTTCCTCGATTAGATTGCTTGCAGGCTCTACACCAACTGTAATGAGACCGGGAACTTCATACGTCCGAAGTAAAGTCCCATCGTTTGAACCAATATCCAAGACGACATCTCCCGCCTCGAGACCGAACCAGGTTTCTGCCTTTTCAGAAATTTCTCTCAGGGCTCGCTTCATCGTGTCTGTGACGCCTGACTTGTACCAATAAAATCCTGCGTACAAGAGTTCCTGGGGAGCCGTGTGTTTCAATTGGAGCAAGGTACAATGTTCGCACAGTATCATTTCTAGAGGAGCCTTGATGCATGTTGCCAGATCTTCAGGATTGATGAAATTGTTGACGTATTGGTTCCCCAGAGAATAGAGAGGGGTCAATTGGTCCGAGTGACAGACCCGGCAAGTCGCACGTTCGCTCGTTGTCAGTTCAAGTGGATTAGCTGTCATAGAGCTCTCTCTTATCCCTTGAGTTTCAGTTCGAGCACTTTTCGAATATAGGACACTCCCAATCTGAAGAAGGTGACAACCTTATCCGTTGACTTCGAGACACCGCCTTTGCGATCTCCGTAGGCATACCCAATCTCTATGATTCTGTAGCTGTTCTTGTGACATCGATAGGCAAATTCGATGAAGTATTGGCCAAAACCAACTGGATTAATAGCGGTTCGTGTAAGCACTTCCTTTTTGACCGCGATAAACCCAGATGTGTAATCCCTTACCTGTGATCCTAGAAGCAGCCTGGCAAATATGTTGAAACCGTGGCTGAACAATGTGGTCCATCTTGCTCTCGAATCCGACCCCCCTGAAACAAACCGTGAACCGATAGCCACGTCATACTCGTCCAGCTGGTTGACTAGGTTGTTTATCTCTTCAGGAGGAATCCCAAGGTCACAGTCCAACCAGACAATAACATCCCCCTGAGCAGACTCGACACCGGTCTTCAAAGCAGAGGCTAATCCCTTTTCATGAACGCGGCGGATGAGCTGGACTTTGGGATGGTTCAATTCTTCAACCAGTTTCCATGTTTCATCCGGTGAATCGTCATCAACAATGATGATCTCGAGAAGCTGATCGCCTAAGGTCGCCGAAATCCTATCAATCGCTTCCTTGATGTTTTCGAGTTCGTTATAAGAGGGAAGAACGACGGAAACCTGGACCTTGTTGGTGGTTGATGTTTCCATGAAAAGTCGTCGAATGTTTGGCGCGATAGAACCGGAGGGATATTGGCAAACGTCTCTGAGAATCTCGGTGCTCAATTCCCGATGAGAACGACCAGTGTATCAAAAGATCCGGTGAGCCCCCTGTCCAGGGGCGCGTTATCGAGGCCGTCTGCGCTGCGCCGAGTGTCGCACGCTTCGGCTACGCTCCCGCCAGGCGCCGGGCGTGGTCGTGACCCGGTGCGCAGGACGACCGCGAGACGAGCTGTCATCGACCACCATGCGGCGTGGAATACGCGCTTGGTCGCGTCGTCGGACACCGCGATCAGACACGGCCGCGGCTGGGTCGAGCGTGAGCCACTCGTGCAACGCAGCCGTCCAGGGCAGCAGCGGGCTCGCGAGCGCCTGAGGGTCCGCGGCGACCAACCCAGAATGTCCGCCGCTTGGAACCAATGCGGCTCACCACTCACCGCCTTCAACAGCACTTCCTGGACCGTCATCGCCCGCTCCCGGGCCGTGTCCGGATACGCCATCGACCCACCTCGTCGAGGTCATCGGCGCGAGCGGCCAGGAACTCACCTATATCATTCGAGCCGCATACCGTCCGACCGAAACGAGCTTCATCACACCTCCAGAATTGAAGCAGCAGGTCGGCTACGACGTCTATCCCGCCGTCCGGAGATCCCACGGCACGCCCACCGGGTGATCGAGCGGCACAGTGTCGGCACCTCAGAGGTCCTGGTCATCAAGGTCGGGCCGCTGCCTGATCGACATCTATGACGATGCGCAACACCTGATCGCCACGCGTGAACTGCGTGTGGGTGACGTTGTGCTGATGGTGGGTGGCGGGCACGGGTTCCGCATGTTGGAAGACACTGTGCTGCTAGAGGTCAAACAAGAACCCTATACCGGTCTAGACGAAAAGGAACGATTTTGATCCCGGTTTGCGTGCCGCGGCTGGACACGCGCGAGCTCGAGCATGTGTCGGACTGCGTGCGGACCGGGTGGATCTCGTCCGCTGGGCGTGTTGACCGACGATCCGACTCTCACAGACCGACTGAGATTTAGGCCTTGCACAATTCGAAACGATCGAGGAGCGCCTCGAACACAAACGGTGGATGGGCAAGGCCTATCAGGAACGGCTCGGCCGCATGTCGGGTCTTTCGCTGCAGACCATCAGGCCGTGGGCGCGCCCGGTCTACTGGATGTTCGGTATCGTGATCGATGAACGCGTTGGCAAAACAGCCACCGAGGTGTCCGACCACCTTAAGTCGAGAGGTGTGATGACCCGCCCTTTCTTCAGAGGCATGCACGAGCAACCGGCGTTGCGTCGGACGGGACTGTTCGAAGACGACCGACATCCCGTCGCGGAGCGACTCGCGCAACAGGGGCTGTATCTGCCCTCAGGACCGACCTTGACGCCCAGGCAACTCGAGCAGGTGTGCGACGCTGTTGCATCCGCCCTTGGATAGGGTCCGGTCGGAAATAGTCGCTTCTTGTGGGCTTTCAGTCACGGCCCACCCCCACCTCGGTCTCCCGGCGCGGGCAGGTCGCGCAGGCCAGCGACTCGTCGTCCGGCCCGGCAGCGTTCGGGCCGTCACAGGAGCCGCGCAGACACCGGCCGTCGAGCATGACGCCGACCGCCATGATCGCCATGCCGCCGAGGCAGCAGAAATAGCGCCATCTCATATCTGTTCTACTGCCCTGGCCCTCACGCGGGCCGGTTCCAGAGGAAGAAACGGGCGCTCTGTCTCGAACAACCCGCTTCGTTAACCAGCCGGAACCAGCGTGGTAGCGTCGAGGAGTGCCTCGAATGCGGGGGTCGCCCGTTCGCTGATGGCACCTGTGTCGTCCCGGACCAGAAACAGCGCCGCCCAGCCCCGTTCGACCGCCAGCGCATACCCGTCGTCCGGCCCGAGCACCTGGAGGGCGGTCGCCAGGCCATCCGCCACGACACACAGCTCGGCGACAACGCTGACCGACGCCAGCTGATGTGCGACCGGCCACCCGGTGCGCGGGTCGATCGTGTGTGAGAGCAGGCGCCCATCGACCTCGCGGACATTCCGGTAGTCACCGGAGGTCGCCATCGCGTGGCCGCCCAGCAGCACCACCCGCTGGACACCGCCCGCCATGACCGGTCGCTCGATCGCTATTCGCCAGGGACCGCCCTGCTGGTTCAGCCCGACCGCGACAATCTCGCCGCCGACCTCGACCATGAAGCGCGTCACCCCCTCCTCGCGCAACACCTCCGCAACCTGATCGACGCCGTACCCCTTGGCGACGGCCGACAGATCGCACTCGATCTCGGGGTCGGTCTTGCGAAGTGTCGACGCACCCGGATCCAGCTCCAGCTTCCTGTACCCCACGTGGTCGCGAAGCCTGGCCAGCAACGCAGCGTCAGGCGGCAGGATCTCAGGCTCGACCGGCCCGAACCCCCAGGCATTCACCAGCGGGGCAACGGTGACATCGAGCGCGCCGCCGGTCAACTCGCTCAACTGATAGGCGTGTCTGATGACATCGAACGTCTCGGCCGACACCGGGAACGGCGCCGTGGCGCGTGTCTGATTGAATCGCGACAACTCGGACGACGATCGGTAGTGCGACATCTTGGACTCGACATCGTCCAGCGCCGCCTGAATCAGGTCCCTGATCCGATCGCGCCGTGGCTGATCCCAGGTGTCCGCCGTGACGACGCGGACGGCATAGGTGGTCCCCATCGTCGCACCGTCGAAGATGTGGAGCGCGGGCGCAGTCTCGGTCGGTGCGCAGTCTGACACGCCCACACTCGACCACACCAGCAACGCGAGCGGGAGGAGGGACGCCGGAGCCGCGTGGCAGGGCCCCATGTGTCTAGACATTTCCCTAGGGTGAGATCGTGACACGTGAAGCGACGTCCTCGTCGCCGAGATGTCTAGCCCTCGCGTAGCGGGGCTGTAAGAAAAGCCTGGCTAGCGATGCAGAGCCAACCCTCATCTGGAAGGCTGTGGGCGAAGTGTCGCTAGCCGAAGTCGTCGAAGAGGATGTTCTCCGGCTCGACGCCCAGTGCGTCCAGCATACCCATGCACGCCGTGAGCATCAATGGCGGGCCGCAGAGGTAGTACTCGATGTCCTCGGGCGCCGGATGCGTCGCCAGGTAGTTCTCGAGCACCACCTGGTGGATGAAGCCGGTATCGCCGCCGCAGGACTTTCACCACGGACTGCTGGGTCGTCAAGATTGTGAATGTTTTCTCAAGCTCACCCAAAAAAAGCGCCGCCGTCGCCGCGACGGTCCGCTGATGCCCGATCACCCGTACCACGAACATCGCACAGGAGGCGTCGGGGTCAAGTCAATTTGGCTCTGCTTCATCCGCAACGATCGTCCTAACTCCTGAACGGCCAAGCGCTTACCCTTGACTTCGCCTGCGCGCGCACGATACGCTCGCGCCTAGACATCGTCGGGGGTGAATAGGAGAAGCCCCGCTAGCATGGCTACGCCGTTCATCGTCGGGACGGTTCGAGTCGCAGCCTCGCTAGCGCTCCGGTGCCGACCTGAGCCTGTGGCGCAGTTGGCAAGGCGCAACCCAGGAGCCTCCCGGCAGTGTTCGACCGAGGAGCAATCCGCCTTCGCCACGGCTGCGGCGAAACCTGGCCATAGCTCGGATATGAACGGGCCGGGCGGCGGCTGGCGCGGCCAGGCGGGATGCCCCGCCGGGACAACGTTCGCGAACTTCTCACTTGGGACACTCGGACCACACCGTGCGCATCACGCTGAACGGCGACCCCTACGAGCTCGCTGAGCCATTGACCATCAGTCGCCTCCTGGCCACGCTCGAGCTCGATTTCCGCCGTGTCGCTGTCGAGCACAACCTCGTCATCGTGAAGCGGGCAACCTACGACGCCGCTATCGTCCAGCCTGGCGATCAGGTCGAGATCGTCAACTTCGTCGGCGGAGGGTAGGATCCTTAGTGGTTCCCCACCGGCTGGGCTGCACACACGTCATGGACAGTGATCCCTTCGTGATTGCCGGCAAGACCTTCTCCTCCCGCTTGATTGTCGGCACCGGCAAATACACATCGCACGAGGTCATGCAGCAGGCGCACGAGGCGTCAGGCACCCAGCTCGTGACCGTGGCGGTCCGTCGCGTCAATGTGACCGACCGCAGCAAGGAATCGCTGCTCGACTTCATCGACTCCGCCAAATACGCGCTGCTCCCCAACACGGCGGGCTGCTACACGGCCGAGGACGCGATCCGAACGGCCCGCCTGGCGCGAGAGGTCGGGCTCTCCGACTGGATCAAGCTGGAGGTCATCGGTGACGAGCGCACGCTCTTCCCCGACAATGCCGGTCTGCTCGAAGCGACCAAGGTGCTGGTCAAGGAGGGGTTCGTCGTGCTGCCCTACACGAACGACGACCCGGTCGTCTGCCGCAAGCTCGAGGACGCGGGCGCGGCCGCCGTCATGCCCCTCGGCGCACCAATCGGGTCCGGGCTCGGGATCCAGAATCTCAACAACATCCAGATCATCCGTGAGTTCGCGGGTATCCCGGTGATCGTGGATGCGGGTGTCGGCACCGCCTCCGACGCGGCGATCGCCATGGAACTGGGCGTCGACGGCGTGCTATTGAACACCGCTATCGCGGGCGCCAAGGACCCGGTCGCGATGGCGGACGCGATGAGACTTGCCGTTATCGCCGGTCGACGGGCGCATCTGGCCGGCCGCATTCCCAGACGGCGATACGCCACCGCCAGCAGCAACCCGGACGGTCTGATCGCCGGCTCCTAGCAGTCCCGCTATCGCTCGCCCGCGATGGTCACGACTCGACCGGCTCCCTCTCGGACGCCCGCATCGTGTACTCCGACTCCGGCACCAGCTCGTCGAGCGGCTCGCCGCAGAGAAACGCGACGGCGTTCCGAGCGGCCCCGTATTCCATGCGCAGCCGGCAGTCGGCCGACATCGACCCCATGTGCGCTGTGATCAGACACGTGTCCACATTCACGAGCTCGCCGTGGTAGGGCTCGTGGGTGAACGTGTCGACGGCAGCCCCGGCCATCCGGCCGTCCCGCAACGCCGCGGCCAATGCGGCTTCGTCCACGACCCCGCCGCGGCAGGTGTTGATCAGGAGCGCGCCCGGCTGCATCATCGCCAGCTCCTCGGCGCCCACGAGGTTCCGCGTCAACCGGGTCAGCGGCACGTGCACGGTCACGAGGTCCGCCTCCCGATAGAGCGTCCGTTTGTCCACCCACCGGACCGGCTCATCGAGCGTCATCGGTACCAGGTCGTTGGCGAGGATCCGGGCACCGAATGCCGAGAGCAAGCGGATGACGCGGCGACCGATCCGTCCCACGCCCACCACACCCACCGTGACCTGGGCGAGCCGCCGGCCCTGGATCCGCGTCCACACCCCTTGTCGGATCGCGGCGTTCGCCAGATGCACACCGCGAAGCAGCGACAGCGCCAGCCCGATCGTGAGCTCCGCCACGGCGTCGGCCGGTCCCTCCGGCGTGTAGGCAACAGCGATCCCCCGCGCGCGCGCGGCAAGCAGGTCCACGTTGTCGAGCCCAACGCCCACTCGGGAAATCAGCCGGAGCTGAGGCGCCGCCTCCATCACACGCTCGGTGATCGGCCCGGTGCCGGCGATCAGGACGTCGAAGCCGGGTACCAGCGAGACCAGCTCCGCTTCGGTGAGTCGGCGGCCGATCGGGTTGATGACGTACTCGATACCCGCCTCGTCGAGCAACACCAGTGACGCCGGGTCGACCTCACCGAACGGCACAGTTGTGATCAACGCTCGTGTCATGAGGACCGCTGAACGACGGGCGCCGGAGACGGGGCGGCGCGGAGCCGCTCGAGGTCGGCGTCCACCATCATGGTAATCAACTCCGTGAAGTCGACCGCGGGCTGCCAGTCCAGTTCGGTGCGCGCCTTGGTCGCATCGCCGACCAGGTGATCGACTTCGGCCGGGCGCAGGAACTTCGGGTCGGTCTTGACGTGCTGGCGCCAGTCCAGCCCCACGTGGTCGAACGCGCTGTGTACCAGGTCCCGCACCGAATGGCTGACCCCCGTCGCAACCACATAGTCGCCCGCCGTGTCCTGCTGCAACATCATCCACATCGCGCGCACGTAGTCCCCTGCGAACCCCCAGTCCCGGTGCGCGTCCAGGTTCCCGAGCGACAGGCTGTCGGCGAGCCCGAGCTTGATCCGCGCCACACCGTCGGTCACCTTCCGCGTCACGAACTCCAGACCGCGCCGCGGCGATTCATGGTTGAACAGGATCCCGGACGCCGCGAATAGATCGTAACTCTCGCGATAGTTCACGGTGATGTAGTGGGCGAACACCTTCGCGACCCCGTAGGGGCTCCGTGGGTAGAACGGCGTGTCCTCGGTCTGCGGTGTCTCGCGTACCTTCCCGAACATCTCGCTCGAAGAGGCCTGGTAGAACCGAATGGACGTATCGATACGCCGAATCGCGTCGAGCACCCGAGTCACGCCCTGCGCGTTGAACTCCCCGGTCAGCATCGGCTGATCCCAGGACGCCGGCACATACGACATCGCGGCGAGGTTGTAGAACTCGTGCGGCCGCACTTCGTCCACCACTTTCAACAGGGACATCTGGTCGAGCAGGTCGGCGGGTCGCAGCTCGATACGCCCTAACAGATGCTCGATCCGCTGCGTATTGGGAGCGCTCAATCGTCGCGCGACGCCGACGACCTCGTACCCCTTCTCGAGCAGCAGCTCGGCCAGGTAGGACCCGTCCTGCCCCGTGATTCCGGTGATGATGGCTCGCTTGGACATAGAAGACTGTGTGCCTAGATTCTAGCAGCCCGTAACAGCGGTTCGTGGAATAAGTCCCTGGCGCGGCACCCGGCTGGCCAGGCGCGACGAGGGAGCAAATTGGGGATTTGCGATGGCGAGGAGCAACGCCGCCAGACGGGATGCCCCGACTGGGAATTGTTTCGCGAACCGCTGTAACGGGACACTAGGTGTCTGGTGTTTCCGGATCAACCTGACGGTCGTCGGGGACAGGCTGCTAGAGCCGGTAGATATGCTCGCCGGAGAACCCCTTGAGTGCGTTCCGCGTGTCGACGACGCGCGACGCCCGCGTCGCGATTGCCTCGTAGTCGAACTCGAGGTGGTTCGTCGTGATGACGCCGCAGTCGAACCCCTGTTCGAGGGCGGTCTCCCACGGCACCTCCTCGAGGGTCACGTCACCCTGCTCGACCGTCGGGACGTGCGGGTCGCTGTAGGACACGATAGCGCCGCCCCGCAGCAGCAGCCGTACGATGTCGACGGCGGGCGACTCCCGGACATCGCCCACCCCCGGCTTGTACGCGACACCGAACAGATGCACCCGGGCATCGCGCAGCAATTTCCGGTCGACGTTCAGCACCTCGACGACCCGCTCCACCACAAACCGGGGCATCCCGGCGTTGATGTGTCCGGCGAGCTCGATGAACCGGCTCTCGAACCCGTCCTGGCGGGCCTTCCAGCTCAGATAGTACGGATCGATCGGGATGCAGTGCCCGCCCAGCCCAGGTCCGGGGTAGAACGGCATGAAGCCGAACGGCTTCGTGCCTGCCGCGTCGATCACTTCCCAGACGTCGATCCCGAGCTCATGACTCATGAGCGCCAGCTCGTTGACCAGCCCGATGTTGACCGCCCTGAACGTGTTCTCCAGCAGCTTGACCATTTCGGCGACGCGCGTGGACGACACCGGCACCACGGTGCTCACGACCTGCTCGTAGAGCGCCTGCGCCACGGCGGTCGAGGCCGCGTCAATTCCGCCGACGACCTTCGGGATGTTGGCGGTGGTCCATTCCCGGTTCCCCGGATCGATGCGCTCTGGTGAGAACGCCAGGAAGAAATCCTTACCCCCGCGCAACCCACCTTCTTCAAGCATGGGGCGCACCACCTCCTCGACCGTGCCCGGATAGGTGGTGGACTCCAGGACGACGAGCTGCCCGGCGTGCAGATGCCTGGCGATCTCCCCGACCGCCGCGACGATGTGGGAAAGATCAGGGTCCTTGGTCTTGCGCAGCGGCGTCGGCACACAGATATCGACGCTGTCGAGACCGGCGAGCTGTGTGAAGTCGGTGGTGGCGCTCAGCCGGCCGCCGGCGGTCAGCGCCTCGACGTCGGCCCGAGACACATCGACTCCGCACGGGTCTCCGCCCAGGACCCGCCGGACCTTGTCTTCGTCCACGTCGAATCCAACTGTCGCGAACCCCGCCTTGGCGAACTCCACGGCCAGCGGCAACCCGACATAGCCGAGCCCGATCACGCCGAGCCGGGCCGTGCGGGCTCGCAGGCGGTCGATGAGGTCCTGGCTCGATGCGGGCGGCATGTGATCATCGGCGGTACTGGTTCCCGCTCAAGCCGAGCAATATAGCATGCCGCCATGGTAGGCTGCGGCCGGTTTCGAGATGGAAGAGGTCGATCTGATCATCGTCGGTGGCGGTGTTGTCGGTCTGGCGTGCGCGCGGGCAACGGCCCGGGCCGGGCGGACGGTCTGTCTGCTCGAGCGTCATCCGCGTTTCGGCACCGAGACGAGCACCCACAACAGCGGCGTGATCCACGCGGGCATCTACTATCCGGCGGGGTCGCTCAAGGGGCGGCTGTGTGTCGACGGACGTGACGCCCTCTACAGGTTCTGCGCCACCCATGACGTCCCGTACAGGCGGTGCGGCAAGCTGATCGTCGTCGGACCGGCCGACGACGCAACGGGGCTCGACCGTCTGCTTGCACGCGGCCGCGCGAACGGCGTCGACGACCTGGAGATCGTCGATCGCGATTTCGTCCGCCGTCTCGAGCCACACGTTGCCGCGCGATCCGCGTTGTGGTCGCCGTCGACCGGAATCGTCGAAGCCGAGGCGCTGGTGCGAGCGTTGCACCGCGACGCGGCCGACCGGGACGTCATCATGCTGCCGGCGATGCCGCTCGTGGGTGGTGACGCGTCGGCCGACCGGCTCGAGGCGCGAACACCGGCCGAGACAATCCGCGCGCGCGCGGTGATCAACGCCGCAGGCCTGCACGCCGACGAGGTATCTGCGCTGCTGGGCGGCCGGTCCTTCCGGATCCATCCCTGTCGCGGCGAGTACGCGGAGCTGGTCGGCCAGAGCCGACGACTCGTCAACCGCCCCGTCTACCCGTTGCCGGCTCCGGCGGGCGAGCACCTCGGGGTGCATGTCACACCGACGACGTGGGGCAGCGTCATGGTCGGTCCGACCGCGCGATACCAGGACGCCAAGGATGACCACGAAGGCGACCGCCTCCCGGTCGACGCGTTCATCGCGCCGACACGCGTGCTGCTCCCGTCGGTGGCGCCGGGTGACCTGCGTCTCGGCAGCACCGGGATCCGCCCCAAGCTGAGCCGGGATGCGGCCGCGTTCTCCGATTTCCTGATCGAGCGCGACCCCGGGCAGCCGCGTCTGATCCAGGTGGCCGGAATCGACTCGCCCGGGCTCACGGCGTGTCTATCGATTGCGCGCCTGGTGGCAGAACTGGCGGACGAGGTCCTGAGCTGACGGCATCACCCGTCTCGATGCGACGCAGGGCTTTCACCACGGACTGCTAGCGAAGCTCCGCCTCAAACCGTCCAGACGAGGGTCGGCTCCCGCCTCGCTGCCAGGCTTTTCTCAATGGCCCCGCTAACGCGGGGACGAGACATCTCCGGCGGACCACGAAAACGTCGATCCAAACGTTACGATGTCACCCTTAGGAGATGTCTAGTGGCCCGTATCGGTGAAATGTGAAGTGGATTCCGCCTTCGTATTCATGCCGCGCCCGGCCAGCTCCAGGCGCGACAAGGGAGCATACCGGTAGTATTCGACCTCGGA
>DQNS01000040.1 GCA_015659035.1 Acidobacteriota bacterium
GTGTGGGCACGACCGTGCGAACGCGTCAGGAGTCAGGAGTCAGAAGGAAGCCTGAGGGTTTCTGGACCAAGAGCATGACTGACCGGCAGTGGTGGAGGCAGCGGCGTCGGGCAGGCGCATTGCTCTGCACGGCCGGTCTCCTCACGTGCGCCGTCGCCGCACCTGCCGCCGGCCAGCCCGCCGGCGGCGACCTGATCGAGGCGGTGAGGCAGGCCGGACCGGAGTCGGCCGCCGCCGCCGTGACCCGCCTGCTCGATGACGGCGCGGACGTGAACGCGGCCGAGCCTGATGGCACCACCGCGTTGCACTGGGCCGTCCTGCGAGACGACCAGGACGCGGTGCGCCAACTGATCGGCGCCGGCGCGCATGCGGACGCGGCGAACCGCTACGGGGTGACCCCACTTGCCCTCGCCGCCACCAACGGCAGCGCGGCCCTGGTCGAGGCGCTGCTGGCCGCCGGTGCCGACGCCGAGACCGCCAGCCCAGGCGGTGACACCCCGCTGATGGTGGCCGCTCGCACCGGGCGCGTCGATGTGCTGCGCCTGCTGCTCGATGCCGGCGCGGCGGTGGACCCCACAGAGACGTGGAAAGGGCAGACCGCGTTGATGTGGGCCGCCGCCGAAGGGCATGCCGAGGCGGTGCAGACGCTGGTCGCCGCCGGGGCCGACGTCGAAGCGCGCTCGAACGGCCGGCTGACCCCGCTGCTGTTCGCGGTTCGCGAAGGGCAGACTGACGCCGTCCGCGCGCTGCTGAGGGCCGGCGCCGACGTCAATGCCCCCGCGAGAGACGACACGACCCCGCTCGGGCTCGCGGTCATCAATGCCCACTACGAGCTGGCCGGGCTGCTGCTCGACGCCGGTGCCGATCCCAACCCGGGGGACCCGCGCGGGTCGCTGCTGCACGCACTCGCTTGGATGCGGCGACCCGGGTCGGGCCGACCTCCGATACCCACCGGGGTCGTCGACAGCCTCGACCTGACCCGTGCGCTCCTCGACGCGGGGGCGAACCCGAACGAACGTATCGAGTGGAAAGAGATCGCGTTCGAGGTCGACCTCGGGACCGTCAGGGCCCCACCGGGTATCTCGGTCGGCCGCAACTTCCTGAGCTTTGTCGGCGCCACACCGTTCTACCTTGCGGCCAAACATGCCGACGTTGGCCTGATGCGGCTGCTCGTCGACCATGGCGCAGACCCGCTGGCCACAACCGACCAGGCGATCACGCCGCTGATGGCCGCAGCCGGGGTCGGCTTCTGGGACGGCGAGAGCCCCGGCCCGCTCAACGGCACCCCGGAGCGGGTGCGACTCGAGGCGGTGCAACTGGCGGTGGAGCTGGGAAACGACCTCCACGCGGTGACTGATTTCGGCGACACGCCGCTCGAGGGCGACGGCCGCAGACTGCTGCTCCGCCATCCGCCCAATCTCAAGGAGCTCGACCCACAGCAGGACCGCGGGGATATGCGCTGGAGCGGGAGCACCGCGCTGCACGGCGCGGCGATGATGGGCTCGAATCTGATCCTGCAATACCTGCTGGATCTGGGCGCGGACATCAATGCCCGGAACACGCTCGGCTGGACGCCGTTGATGGTCGCCGAAGGCGTGTTCGTGGCCAATACGGAGAAGGCCTGGCCCGACACCGTGGCGTTGCTCAGAGAGTTGGGTGCGCGCGCCGGCCCGAGACAGTAGCAGGCTGCTGAAAGTACTCAGCCCGCTGGGATAGGCAGTTCTTGAATCAGAAGCTGGCGAAGCCTTTCCGTTTCCTCCTGACTTCTGCCTCCTTGGGGGTTCTCTAGAGGAGCCGAACGATGCGAAGAACCTGTGGAGTCACCCTTGCGGTCGTCCTGGCGGTTGTCTGGCTCGGGTCGGAACAGAACGACCCGGTCGACGCGCAGGAGAACACCGGTGTCATCACCGGCACCGTTACCAGCGGCAACGGCCCGGAGGCCGGAGTCTGGGTGATTGCCGAGACCGACGACCTCGAGACCGTCTACCGCAAGATCGTCGTCACCGACGACGACGGCCAGTTCCTGCTGCCGGAGCTGCCGGACGCCACCTACGACGTCTGGGTACGCGGCTACG
The DNA here is from genome assembly GCA_015659035.1 of Acidobacteriota bacterium. Taxonomy (GTDB): domain Bacteria; phylum Acidobacteriota; class Vicinamibacteria; order Vicinamibacterales; family UBA8438; genus NP936. The sequence continues at coordinate 2,076 of DQNS01000040.1, forward strand.
GACTCCTCGACTCGACGCCGGTCGACGCGACACCTGGCGCCACCCTCGATCTCACGGCGACCGTCGCGCGGACCCCACAGGAAGCGGCCCAGGTCTACCCGTCGAACTACTGGCTCTCGCTGATCGACCTCCCGGACGCGCACGAGTTTCCGGGGACCGGCGACGACGGCAACGGGATCAATGCGCGGCTGCAGGATCAGAACGAGTGGATCAACGTGCTGAAAGGCTGTCAGCGGTGTCATCAGGTGGGCAACACGCGGACGCGGGAGGTGCCCGACCTCGACCAGTTCGATTCGACCATCGCGGCCTGGGAAGACCGGACGCAACGCGGCCAGCGGGGGTCGCTGATGAACAGCTTCATCACCCAGTTCGGCCGGCGCCGCGGTCTGGAGATGGTTGCGGACTGGAGCGACCGGATTGCCGCCGGTGCGGTGCCGGAATCCCCACCACGGCCAACCGGCATCGAGCGCAATCTCGTGCTGACGATGTGGAACTGGGGCGACAACGTCGCCTTCGTGCACGACGAGGTGGCCACCGACAAGCGCAACCCCCGTGTCAACGCCAACGGACCGATCTACGGCGTCGACATCGGGAACGACTTCCTGCTGATCACCGATCCGGCGCAGCACCAGTCGACCATGCTAAAGATCCCGCTCCGCGCCGATCCGTCCACTGTGCCGTCGATGTTCACCACCGAGGGGTTCAGGCCCTGGCGCGACTTCGGCGAAGAGGCGGTCTGGAACGACCCGGCGAACCCGCACAATCCGATGCTGGACGCCGATGGCCGGGTCTGGCTGACGACCCGGGTGCAAGCACCTGACAACCCGGAGTGGTGCCGCGAGGGCTCTGACAACCCGTTCGCCGAATACTTTCCGGTCGACCGCGCGGGACGCCACACCGGCTACTTCGACCCGGAGACGCAGACGTTCGTGCTGATCCACACCTGCTTCGGCACCCATCACCTGCAGTTCGCCGAGGACGACAACGACACGCTCTACTTCAGCGGCGGCGGCCAGGTCGTTGGGTGGCTCGATACGAAGCTGTATGACGAGACCGGCGACGAGCGGGTCGCGCAGGGCTGGTGCCCGACCGTGCTCGACACCAACGGCGACGGCGCGATCACCAAGCCGTGGAACGAACCGGCGCGCCGCGGCGAAGCGGCTGCGTTCGACCCGGCGCTCGACACCCGCATCATCGCCGGCGCCTACGGCATCATCGCCAACCCGGTGGACGGTGCGGTCTGGATCGTCTCCGACCGGTACCCGGGGGAGCTCGTGCGGCTGGACCCGGGTGATAACCCGCCCGAAACCTGTATCAGCGAGCTGTACACCGTGCCAGCCGAGCTGGGCTACCGGACACGTGGCCTCGATGTCGACCGCGACGGCATCCTCTGGGCGGCCATGGCCGGCAGCAGTCACTTCGCCAGCTTCGACCGGTCGAAGTGCAGCGTCTTCGGGGGCCCGGCGGTCCGCGACGGACGACAGTGCGACGACGGGTGGACCTTCTACAAGATGCCGGGTCCGGACTTCGCGGGGACCGACATCGGTACCGACTTCCACTACTACAACTGGGTCGACCAGTTCAACACGCTCGGGCTCGGCGAGAACGTGCCGATCGCGAACGGGTCCAGCTCGGACTCGCTGCTGGCACTGATGCCGGACACCGGCGAGTGGGTCACCCTACGAGTCCCGTACCCGCAGGGGTTCCACAGCCGGGGTATGGACGGCCGGATCGACGACCCGGACGGCGGGTGGAAGGGCCGTGGCGTCTACGCCACCTACGGCGCCGATGCGGCCTGGCACGTCGAGGGCGGTCCCGTCGAACCAGGCAACCTGGTGCGGTTCCAGATCCGCCCGCATCCGCTGGCGAACTGACTCGCCCCAGATCGGCGAACCCCAAGTCCTGCCCGACGAGTTCGAGCTTCAGGAGGCATACCGCAAACGCAAGGCTTGCCCCGACGCCGTGGGACGATAGGAAACATTAAAGGCCCCCGGCGGCGGACGGCACAGTGAGTGAA
>DQNS01000123.1 GCA_015659035.1 Acidobacteriota bacterium
AACCACGCTGTGCGAAGAATGATCACCTCCCGGTCGCGGGCCGGGATCGTGGCGTTACGGACGAAGTACCCCGTGTACGCCCAGTACCTTTGGCATATCTCGGTGCTGTCGGGGCACAGCTGTCTCATCTCGCTCGCTCCTCCCGGATCGTCCGGCAGCGCGATCCGCGGACCGTCGAGGCGATCGAACGCCTTCACGCGTTCCTGTGCCTCTCCGACAAGCGGTGCGAGCGCTACGATAGCGAGAACCACACCGAACGCAACGGTGAACCGTTTCATCGGACACCTCCCTGTTTGCTTTGAGGATGAGGTCGCTTCCGGGTGATGTCAAGTCAACGTTGAACGGACCGGAGCACCCCGCTAACCCCCGTCCCCGTTGAACCGCCCGCCACCGCGCGTTAGGATGCCGTCTATGGGTGGAAACTCAGGACGGAAGGTCAAGTCAGCACGATCCGCGTCTCGTTCGGCCAAGCCCGTCAAGCGTCCGGCTTCACTACGTTCTTCGAGTCGTTCGATGATGAACCAAAGACACGCGGCACGCAGTGGGAACGCGTCTGTAACATGAATGCCAAGCAGCAGCGGTTTGTCGCTGAGCACGCCATCGATCTCAATGCGACGCAGGCGGCGGTCCGTCTGAATGTGTCCGTTGAACAGGGGCAGTTTGGGCGTCGGTGGAGAATGGAATTGCGACACCTTGATCGGTTGCCGGTATCGAGTCTTCGTGAAAGTCTGGCTGATCGGGTCGCGCAGGGGTAGATCCTCAAAACCGGGAGATGAATCATGCGACATCGCGACCGGTCCTTTTGTTCACTGCTTGCGGTTATTGCGCTTAGCGCGTGCCAGCCGGGGGTGTCCCCGTCCGAGGCGCCTCCTGAAGCCCCTGAACTCGTCTTCCGGGACGCACGCGTCATGGATCCGGAGTCTGGGCTCGACGCGGTGCGCCACGTCGGCATCACTGGCGGCACGATCGTAGCCATCTCTGAGACCCCGATCGAGGCACCCGAGGTCGTCGACGCAAGCGGTCTGGTCCTCGCTCCCGGTTTTATCGATCTGCACGCACATGGACAGGACGCTGTGAGTAACCGTCTCCAAGCGCTGGACGGCGTCACCGCCGCTCTCGAACTCGAGCTCGGCGTCTACCCGGTCGCCGATTGGACCGCGACTCGCGAAGGCGATGCGGTCATCCATTACGGCGCCTCGGTTGGCCATCTGGGCGCCCGGATAAAGCTTTTCCACGACGCAGATCTCGGTAGCTGGGCGACGCTTAGTCCGGAGCGCACGGACCTACTGACGTTTTCGGATTTTGAGAACAAGGACACAACCGAAGAAGAGCGCACCCGACTGAAAGAGCTCATGGATCGGGGGCTCGATGAAGGTGGTCTCGGTTTCGGCCTGGGCATCACCTACACACCGGGTGCGTCGCGTTCGGAGATTTTTGAGCTCTTCGAGTTAGCGAGCGAGCGGGACGTTCCTCTTTTTATACATACGCGTAGCTCCAACTCGGGCGGCACCCTCGGTGCCTTTCAGGAAGGCATCGCGAACGCCGCTGCCACCGGAGCTTCGCTGCACTTCGTGCACCTGAACAGCAGCTCCGGCGAGTTAGCCCCCACTGTCTTGTCTCTTATCCGTGGCGCACGCGACCGCGGTATCGACATCACGACCGAAGCCTATCCCTATACCGCTGGGTCGACGCGCATCGAATCGGCCTCGTACGACAGTTGGGTGGGCCGGGACGACGCCGACTTCGGCAGCCTGCTATGGCCAGCAACCGGCGAGCGTCTCACCGCAGAAAGCTTCGCGCGCTATCGGGCAGAAGGCGGCTGGGTCATCCGCGGCGGTCGCCGTGAGGAGACGAATGCCTGGATCGTTGCGCAACCTGACGTTATGGTAGCGAGCGACGGCATTCCTTTCTTGTACGGCCCGGCGCATCCACGTGGGTCTGGCACGTTCTCTCGCATCTTGGGTCGCTACTCGCGCGACCAGCAGACAATTGGCCTGATGGATGCCTTGAAGAAGATGACGTTGCTTCCAGCGCAGCGTTTGGAACATATCGCGCCGGTGATGCGCAATAAGGGGCGCATCCGGCTCGGTGCCGATGCCGACATCACGCTCTTCGACCCGGACACGGTCTTGGATCGCTCCACGTACGAACAGGGTGACATTCCGTCAGAAGGGATCGTGCATGTGCTTGTGTCCGGCACATTCGTCGTTCGCAACGGCGAGTTTATAGAAGGCGTCTTCCCGGGTAGAGCGATCAAGAGTGAGCGACCGAACTAGTCGGAGACCACGCTGACGGCACGAGGCTGACGCCAGGCAACGTTAGGCGGATCGGACCGTCGAAGACCCGAAGGTGCAAGCGCGTTTACTCGCCGATGCGCGCGCAGGCAAACTCCATCCGTCGGTCATGACGTCGCTGATGGCGTACGCCTACGGCAAACCGCGTGCGGCCACCAGTGCAGAGCCGATGATTCCGATGTCGGAGATTGAAGACGCGCGCCAGAGTTTGAAGGTCAAGCTCCAGCGCATCAGCGAATCACTGGAATCCCGTCCCCGTTGAACCGCCCGCGCACCGGCATTGAACTCCTGGCAATCGGCGTCAGCACGTCAACCAGGTGTCGTGTGTGTGGGAGGAGAACGGTCAATTTGTACCTGGTCCTGGGTACACATTCCAGCGGGTTTCAGCGGGTCCCCATTCCGTGGGCAGATACCCGACTGACCTGTGGGACACCGCGCACCCGCGTGAGCCGTAACCCCCCACATTGCACCCCCTGCCAGCCAGCGGTAGGATCGGGGTCTACACCGGCGTCGTCGTGACGAGAGCTAGCCGATGACGAGTCCCGCCAGGATCGTCGCCCTTGCCACCATCTTCGTGGCGCTCGCCTCGATGTCCTGTTCCACGTCGATTCGCCTTCTTCCTCCCGCAGGGGTCACCGAACTCCGAGCGCGTGCCGAGTTGGGGATCGCCGGGGCGCAGTTCAACCTCGGGGTCATGTACGCCAACGGTCGCGGCGTCCTGCAGGACGATTTCGAAGCGGTCCACTGGTACCGTCGGGCGGCGGACCAAGGGCTTGCCGGGGCGCAGTTCAACCTCGGGGTCATGTACGCCGAGGGCCGAGGCGTCCCGCAGGATGATGCCGAAGCGGCCCGCTGGTATCGCCTGGCGGCTGAGCAGGGGTACCCCCGTGAGCCGTAAGCCACGTCCCCGGTGAGCGGGCGTCGTGAGCTTGCCCGATGCCTCCCGGATCTGGCGCGTCAGCCGGGCGTTAGCTCCCCCGTTGTCGGATCGATGATCGAGGTGATCTCCGAGATGCGATTCGCAGGGAATTTGCCGAGCCGCGCATGCTCTCGAATCAGCTCTTCGGTGGGCGCGATATACACACAGTAGACCTTGTCGCCGGTCACATAGCTGTGTACCCACTGGATCTCGGTGCCAAGCTGCCTCAGTACGTCGCACGACGTCTTTGCGATGCCGGTTAGCTCCTCCGATGTCATCCGGCCAGCACCTGGAATTTCTCGCTCGATTACGTACTTCGGCATGACGGTTACCCCTTGTGTCTGAGAGCTCGGTCTTCGACGTCGGAGTACGAGGGAGTGATCAGCGCCGACCGAGGACCCTCTGCTACTAATGGCGAAGGATCTGACAAAACGCCACCCCAGTAAAGGGAAAATCCGGGACCGTGTACCCGGCGTCCCATAGGGTGAGTGAGCGGAGATTTCCAGGTTCAGCCATTTCCTCGCACATGTACGCGAAACGGGCCCAACCAACCGTGTCGATTGAGCCCGTCAGTGCTGGTCGGGAGCGGTGCCGATTCGACAACACTCGTTCTTGTCTGGAAAAAGTGGTGAGCCGCCCCGGAATCGAACCGGGAACCTTCAGATTAAGAGTCTTGTGCAATCAGGGGTCAGGAGAGGTCACACCGCGTCTCTACGCACGACATTGTGCAGGAGAGGTCAGGAGAGATCGCCTGAGACGGAAATATTGGAACACGCCTGAGATCGGCAGTCCCGCCATCGACCCGCGGCCCGCTCGACCGCCGTTGACCTGCTGCGCCGGTCGGCACCTCACCCTTGCATTGCACCCCCTGCCAGCCAGCGGTAGGATCGCGATCTACAGCGACGTCGTCGTGGTCGGAACTAGCCGATGACGAACTCCGCCAAGATCATCGCCCTCTGCGGGCGTCGGTTCCTGAGCGGTGCGGTGGTTTCGGTTGGCGGCGGCGCAGGGGTTTGCCGTAGCGCAGTTCAACCTCGGGGTCATGTACAGCGACGGCCAGGGCGTCCCGCAGAATGATGCCGAAGCGGTGCGGGTATCGGCTGGCGGCTGAGCAGGGGCACGCCGGGGCGCAGTTCAGCCGGTGATGCTGTTTCTGGGACGGGGGGTTCCCGCCGCCCTGTGTGTCTGGGGCTCGCCGAGAGTACCGCGCCGGCTACTGACCGCTGCCCGACGCCTTCGCTTCCTGGACACGCGCCCCGGCCAGGATCCCTGCCATGCCGATGTTCCCCTCGTGGCAGGCGTACTCGAACAGCGCGTCCTCGCTTCTCGACAGCGGCACCATGGCGGTCCACGGCTGCGTCCAGGTCGTGGCGTCCGTCACGGTGATCTCATAGTGCAGTTTTTCGGGACCGGCGAGCATGAAGCGCTCGATGAGGCGCAGGTGTTCGGTGGCGCCGCGGTAGTCGCTCTTGGGTGAATAGTTGGTCGTCTCGACAACGAGGGTATCGCCCTCCCAGTGCCCGCGCGAGTCACCGTGCCACTGCCGGACCGAATCGCCGATGTGCGGCATGTCGCTGATGGGTATCACCCTGGCGTCGTGAATCATCTCGCCGAGCATCACGAAGTAGTCAGGCGTCTGGAAAATCTGGTAGTAGCTGTTGTAACCGGCGCCGAGACCGCCGACGCGAGGAATGCCGTAGGTGATGCAGCGAACCTGGCGGGTCAGGTCCTCCGGTCCGTCTGCCGGGTGCGCGCGCCGGTACTCCGCGGCCACCTCGATCCGCGCGTCGGCTGCCGGCGTCAGCGCCGGGAGCTTCCCGTTCGGCGGGTCGGTGATCAGCGACGTCCGGTTCTCGAACTCGCGATTGACCATCCAGACAGAGCTGTAGTTGCCGGTGCCCTCCGGGTTCTCTTCCGTGACGCCATCGCCAGACTTGTATTCGTCGCTATCGGCCAACACCGCGTTAAACACGCCGTCACCAAAGGCGGCGTCGTCGGCGCCGCCGAAGAGTCGTTGCGCCGATTCCCGTAGGCGCGCCAGTTCCTCGTCGGTGAATGTTTCTTTGTCCGCGAGCGAATCCGGACGCTCGAGTGGCGTGGCGGTGTTGTTGGCCCAGATGCCCTGAAGATCGACGTGTCCATCCGCCGCTCGTGGCGGCGTCCAGCGGTCTGTCTGAGCGATCGCCGGGGAGGCGCCGAGGACGGCCACGGCGACCAACGCGGCGAATTCGGACCCAAAGTTATAACGCATCGCTATCTCCAACAAGAGTGCGTGGCCCATGACCTGCGACCCGTCGACGAAAAGCCAGTGCACCGACCAGGGTGTCGCACTCGACCGGGATTTCCTTTGTGCTCGCCGGGTCAGGATCTTTATACACCGACCCGGACCGTTGCTCAAATCACGTACGGCTGATTTTCCTGGGAAAAACTGGTGCGGAAGGGGGGATTTGAACCCCCATGAGCCATTGGCTCGCTCGCCCCTCAAGCTAGTGCAATCAGGGGTCAGGATACATCACACCGCGTCTTGACGCACGAAACTGTGCAGGAGAGGTCAGGAGAGATCGCCTGCAACGGAAATATTCGCACAAATTCGCACACGCTTGAGGTCGGCAGTTCCGCCATGACCAGCGGCCCGCTCGACCGCCGTTGACCGGTTGTGCCGGTCGCCGCGTCCCCGCATTGCACCCCCTGCGAGGTAGCGGTAGGATGAGCCTGCACCATGTCCCTGACCCTCGGCACCAGGCTCGGCATCTACGAGGTCACCGCCAAGATCGGCGAAGGCGGGATGGGCGAGGTGTATCAGGCCCGGGACACCACGCTCGACCGCGATGTGGCCCTAAAGGTCCTGCCCGAGGCGTTCACGGCTGACCCTGACCGTCTCGCTCGGTTCCAACGCGAAGCGAAAGTCCTCGCCTCGCTGAATCACCCCAATATCGGCGCGATTTACGGCCTGGAAGCGGCCGGTGACACGCAGGCCTTGGTCCTCGAACTCATCGAGGGGCCGACCCTCGCGGATCGGATCGCTGAAGGTCCCATCCCGGTCGATGAGGCCCTGACCATCGCCACGCAGATCGCCGATGCCCTCGAAGCGGCCCACGAGCAGGGCATCATCCACCGCGACCTGAAACCGGCCAACGTGAAGGTGCGGCCAGACGGCACGGTGAAGGTGCTGGACTTCGGGCTGGCGAAGGCAGCGACCCCAGAGGCGAGTGGGACGAGTGGGTCGGAGTCACCGACGATGTCGCTGACGGCGGCGACGCAGATGGGGATGGTCATTGGCACGGCGGCCTACATGGCCCCGGAGCAAGCCAAGGGGAAGCCAGTCGATAAGCGGGCGGACATCTGGGCGTTCGGGGTCGTGCTACTGGAAATGCTTGGCGGAAGACGGGTCTTCGATGGCGAGACGGCGTCAGAAACGCTCGCTGCGGTGATGATGAAAGAGCCGAACTGGGATCGGTTGCCAGCGGATCTGCCATCGAAGCTCGACAATCTTGTGCGCCGCTGCCTTGAGAAAGATCCCAGGGAGCGCGTGAGAGACGTTGGCGATGTGCGACTCGCGATGAAAGGGGTGTTTGAGACAAAGGTCAGCACACCGATTGAATCTGCCCAAGACTCCAGACTTCAGGTCTGGCAGAGACCGGTGCCCTTGTCGCTCATCGGGTTTTCGTTGCTTGTGCTCGGCGGACTTGCCGTCTGGAGTCTGACCCGCCCAGGCCCGCCCACCCCATCTTTGCCGACGCGGTTCGCGGTGACAGTCCCGCCGAGTCTTACTATCGGTATCGGGGGTCTTGCGCTCTCGCCTGACGGTCGGATGATTGTTTTTGCTGCCACCTCGGACGAACGTGCTCAACTGTATCAACGGCGACTTGGTCAGCTTGAAGCTGTACCCATTCCTGGAACGGAGAATGCCCAAGTTCCATTCTTCTCACCGGACGGCGCGTGGGTAGGATTCTTCAGTGGCAATGAGTTGAAGAAGGTCTCACTAGACGGGCGTCCGTCTGTGACCCTCTTCACGATGTCGGGGACCCGTCTGGGTGCGAGTTGGGGCGACAACGACATGATTGTGTTCGCCCAGAGCGGCTCGAGCAGCCTTTGGCGAGTCCGGGCGAGCGGCGGAGAAGCTGAAGTGATCACTGTCGATGAATTGGAACAATTTTCTGACCGTCGCTGGGTGGATGTTTTGCCCGGAGGAGAGGCCGCACTGGTTACGGTGTGGCTCGGCGGACTTGAGGAGGCGCAAATAGCTATCGAGTCGTTTGACACTGGCGAGCGAGAGATCCTGGTGGCAGGCACATCTCCTCGTTATGTCGGGACGGGACACATCGTCTACTGGCGCGACGGTTCTGTCTGGGCGGTGCCCTTCGATGTAGAACGGAAGGCGTTGGTCGGAGCGGCGGCGCCGGTGGTTGAGGATGTTGCGGCCAATACAGGCGGCCTTGCCCATTTTGCGGTGGCTGGTAATGGTTCGTTGACCTATCTTCCCGGTATCGCAGTTGGGCAGCGAACGCTGGTGTGGGTCGACCGGGAGGGGGTCGAGCAGCCGATCGATATCCCTCCAGGAAGGTATGCCACACCGCGAGTCTCGCCGGATGGAACGCAGCTAGTTACCGCTAATCTCATGGAGGAAGCGGACCTCTGGACCTATCAAATAGGGCGCGGAACATCGCAACGTCTGACCTACGACCCTGGGGAGGACGCAAGTCCTGTATGGACATCCGATGGGACGAAGGTTGTCTTTCGGTCGACGAACCGAGAGGGCGGGGTGGGTATTTTCTGGAAGGCAGCTGATGGTACGGGAAACGCTGAGCGGCTCTCGGTCGGGAACCACATCCCCAATTCGGTATCGCCAGGCGATGCTCGACTGATCTTCACAGATGCCACCGATGGACACATCGGATGGCTCTCGCTGGACGGTGAACCCAACCCGGAGGTGCTTCTTGACTCACAGTTCAGAGCACAGCATGTGGTCGTCTCGCCTGATGGTCAGTGGATGGTGTTTGCGGGGGATGACACAGGGAGATACGAAGTCTATGTGCGACCGTTTCCGGACGCTGAGTCGGCCCGATGGCAAGTTTCGACGGGGGGTGGCACCGAGCCGCTCTGGTCTCCAGATGGACGGGAACTCTTCTACCGGGAGGGGCCGGCGGTGATGATGGTTCCTGTCAGCGACGGACTACCGTCGACATGGGGTACACCGGAGGTTGTCTATCGTGGAACGTACCGTCTCGAGACCGCAGGTTTCTATTCGAGGTACTACGACATTTCTCCGGACGGGCAGCGCTTTCTCATGATTCAAGATGCCATTCTAGGAGACGAAACGTCCGCTGACATGATCTTCGTTGAGCACTGGTTCGAAGAGTTGGTCCAGGTCGTACCAAGAGACTGACCCCTAGGACTCGTGCCGAACAAATCGGATCTTACGAGCCTGCCCCCAGCGGTAGGATGGGCGTCTACACCCGCGTCGTCGTGGTCGGTGGAAGAGGTCTATGACCTGTTCCCATCGACTCGGACTAGTCGTTGTCGCGTTGCGTTCTCGGGAAGCCTGACCGTGTGATTCGCTCTGGTTAGGTACGGTCGGGAGTGAACGGTACGACTGGTTACAGGGAGGCGATGATGAAGACCTGTCCATTTTGCG
>DQNS01000114.1 GCA_015659035.1 Acidobacteriota bacterium
CCGATCACCCACTCCCCCCCACCCAGGAGGCCCGGTGGGGCTGGCTGCGCCCGGCCGGATCCTGTCGTCATCGACACAAATGGCCTGCGTGCATGGCAGGACACGGGTTTCCTCCGCTCAGAGGTATCGTCAGGACGTGGGTACGGCCCGGCGGGTGTGCGCGTCCGTTTCCCCTATATCTCCCTGACTGGGGTCGAATCCGGTACACAGGAGTGGACGCGGGTACAATGCGCTACAGCGAAAAGCGGTAAGGAATCCGGCCCCAAACTGCGAAAGTCGTGCGCCATCACCAGATTAGGGTGATCGCCTGTTTGGGTTCGACTCCCAGGCGCTTCCGCCACTCACTCGTCAGCGACCGGGCTCGAGAAGCAGCTCGACGACCGCATCAGTGTCGCGCAAATCGGCCAGGACGACGTGCGCGCCAGTGTCCCGGAGCGCCGCCTCGTTGTAGGAGCCGGTCGCCACGGCCACCGACCGGGCGCCAGCGGCCACCGCGCACTGGACGTCGAGCGGTGTATCGCCGATGACGACCACGTCGCCGGCGCTCTCCACGGCCACCCCGTCGCGCCGTGCCCGTTCCACCGCAATCGGCACCAACTCGTCCCGAACCGGCGCGTCGTCCCCATACGCACCGAAATGGAAAAAGCGCCAGAGCTCGAAGTGCTCCAGCTTGATCTGCGCCGGGCGCGCGAAGTTACCGGTGACCAGACCGCACCGGATATCGTTGCACCGGCTCAAGGTCTCGAGTAGCGCCGCGACGCCGCGCATCAGCCCCTTCCGGGGCCCCGGGAAGTGGATCTCGTCCGCCAACAGCTCGCAGTAGCGGGTGTGGAACCGCGCCCGGGTCTCGAGATCGGCCGCCACGCCCGCACGCTCGAGCGCAGCGGTCAGGATGCTCTCGTCGGTCATGCCGGCGACCGGGATATCGTCGAAGCCCCGAGCCACACCGAAAAGCTCCTTGAACGTCCGGGTCAGCGCGCGATAGCCGGCCTGCCCAGACAGCAGGAGGGTGCCGTCGATGTCGAAGAGGAGGATTTTGAAGAACACTGGTCGTTCACCGGGGACTGGGGACTGGAGGCTGGGAACTGGTGTGGACGGCACTGAACAGCACCGGCATGACGACTGAATGCTCTAGGTGGGCGGATGGCCTCTGGGTCCTGAGAGCAAAATGAAGCGGCACCCGAAGGGTGCCCGCCGCCCCCACGCCCCGACCCCGAGTCCCCACTCCCTCAGGCCGTGAGCTTGCCGGGCGGCCTGCTACACTCCCAGGTCCCGGTTGACCTCGTCCACGATCCGGGAGGACTTGGTGAAGGCCTCCACAATGGCTCGCAGCGCGACGACGTTGGCCACGATTGCCAGCACCGCCAGCATCGCGTGGAACCCGCCCGGAATGACACCGGTGTCGACACCGCCACCGAAGATGGCGGTCGCCATCGTCAGGCCTATCGCCACCGTCGCCAGCTTGAAGACCGGTCCACGCAGGGCGGACACCCGGGCCACAGCGTCGGTCGTCAGCCCGCCCTCTGTCACCGCAGCGCGAATGGCGCGTCCTTTCCCGATGAGGTAGAACATGGTCATCGAGTGCGCCAACAAGGTGATCATCGTGCAGAAGAAGGCCAGCGAGGTGTGCCGGAACACTTCGTCAGCGGTGCCGGCCATGTATCCGAGCGCGAAGCTGAAGACCAGGCCGACGAGCGAGATGACGGTGGCGGTGATCAGGGCAGCGGACATCGGCCAGTCATCATATCAGTCGCCACGGCGGAGGTGCCGGTGAGCCAGACGCCGTCACCGGTCGTGTCGCGGTGGCTACCGATTCTGCGAGACCGTCTTGGAGCCCGGCGCGACGCGCTCGATCTGGCGATGGGCGCGGGCCGTCACGCTCGGGCGGCGGTCGGGCACGGGTTCCGTCTGTTCGGCGTCGATCGCGACCTCGACCGGGTCCGGCTGGCGAGAACCGGCGCGCTGGAACACGCGCGGCTCTGGGTCGCCGACCTCGAAACGGCAACGCTGCCGCGCGACCGGTTTGACCTGGTCATCTGCACCAACTACCTGCAGCGATCGATCTGGCCGGCGCTCCGCGACGCGGTCCGGGCCGGGGGGTTCGTCATCTACGAGACGTTCACCGTGGCTCAGCTGGCCCACAGCACCGGCCCCCGGTCCCCCGACCACCTGCTGCGCCCGGGCGAGCTGCGGGCCGCGTTCGACGGCTGGGAGCTGTGCCACGACGAAGAATGCACGGCCCCGGCCGGGGTCGCGCGGCTGGTCGCCAGAAAGCGAGCCGCACCTAGCTAACGCGATTTTTGCGGGTAGTGGTTCCGCGACGACGCTTGCGCTGACGCGCGACGAGCGCCCGATACTCGTTGATCAGCAACTCGAGATGATCTCGCTCCTCGTCGGCGAACTCCAGAAAGATCCGCTTGCCCTCGGAGTCCTCGAACCGCTCGCCGTAGCGTTTGAAGAACTTGTGTGACCCGCGCTCGCATCGGATGCCGATCATCAGCGCTTCCCGGTCGTCGACAATCTTGGCCAGCTTGTCGGCGCCGGTCGCGAACAGCCCGTTCGCAGCCCCCTTGAAAAAGAGAAACGTCGGGTAGGACTCGAGCTGCGGGTCCTCGGCGAGCAGTTGCCTGTACCGCGCTTCAAGGGTCCCAAGATGTTCCTGCTCTTCCTCCCCCAGACGCCGGAAGACCTTCCGCGCCCGCGCGTCCTGTACCAGCTTGGCGCCACGCGTGTAGAAGTCGAGCCCGCTGCGCTCAGTGTCGATTGCCATCCGTAGCGCGTCACGGGCGAACAACAGCTCGGTCGTCGCGACCGGGCGCGGCGTGCGACGACCTGCCTGGCAGTCCTCGCAGGTCCCGTAGATCTGCAACACGCTCTGCCGGGCCTGGAAGCCACGCGCGACGGCGATCTCCTCGAGCAGCACCTCGATGTCGGAGCTCAGGAACTCCGACGACCGGTTGCACAATTTGCAGAGCAGATGAAAATGCCGCGGATGGCGGTAGGCGTGCTCGAACCGGAACCGGCCGTCACCGAAGTCGACCTTGCGGGCGATACCGGCATCGACCATCCACTGCAGCGCGCGGTAGACGGTGGCTCGGCTGAGCTTCTGGTCTTCCTGACGCATCAGGTCGACCAGGTCGTCGGCGCTGAGATGGCCGTTCTGGTGCAAGAAAACGTTGACGATCAGATCGCGTTTGCTGGAGCGCTTGCCGCCGGCTGGGCGTAGACGTTCGAGGTAGGCCGTTTGTGCGTCCATGCCCTAGATATCTCCTAGGGGTGACATCGTCTCACGTTTGAACCACGTTTTTATGATACGCGGAGATGTCTAGCCCCCGCGTAGCGGGGCTGTAACAAATGCTTCTGCGAGCGAGGCTGCGCCGCCTTCACTCGTCGGTGTGAGGCGCAGCGTCGCTCGCAGCCCGTGAAAGCCCACCTGCAGTCGACCGGCGAGGCCCTACACGCCGGCGTACGGGGTTACACGTTGAACGACGAGCCGCACCCGCACGTCGACTTGGCGTTCGGGTTCTGGATCGTGAATCCGCCGCCGGTCAGGTTGTCCACAAAATCAACCTGCGCGCCGCCCAGATACCGCAGGCTGATCGGGTCGACATACAAGCGGACACCGTTCGACTCGAAGACGCGGTCGGCCGACGTGTCGCCCTCCCCCTCCTCGATCATCAGCCCATACTGGAAACCGGAACAGCCGCCGCCCTGCACGAACACCCGGAGCCCGCCGCTCGTCTTGTTCTCTTCCGCCATGAGGGCGACAATTTTGGACGCGGCGCCATCGGTCACGGTGATCATCTCTGCCATCGCTTGGATCTCCCCCCAGCTCCAGCACGGAACCTTGTACCAATTATATGGGGGCGCGCGGGATGCTTCAAGACCACTGGCGAGCCGGCCGGCGCACGCACACGCCAAGCCCCTGCAAATGTTGGTGTTCTACAATGACCGGAGCGTAGGTGCGGCCCGCCGGCCAGCACCGATGAACGGCATTGACCACGCAGACACCCGCGTCGCTGCTCGACCGCGCAGAAGCCCGCTGGACCGAGATCGGCACGAGCCAGCCAGACCTGGCCCCGGCCATCGCGTTGCAGCGACTGCTGGTGACCCGCACGATCCACGCGGTGGATCGGCTGTACGGCGCCGACCCGCCGGTCGTCAGCCTCGAGCCGGAACAGGCCGCCGACAAGCTGCGTGCCGGCACGCCGGCGTTGCGAGGCGAGCCGGTAGCCCTACCGGTCGCCATGCTGCGCCCGCTGGTCCTCAGGGCGTGCGACGACCTCGCCGCCGGAGGCGCAGGCGACGTCGCACGCCGCGTGCGGGGTTGCCTCGACGAGGGTCGCATCGACATGGGCTCGCTGCTGATCGCTTCGTTCGACCGCAATCAGAACGCCATCCGGATCAAAGCAGTGCACGAGGGCATCGCGCCGGACGTGCTGTGGCTCGCGGCGGAGCTCGCGGTCGGCCCGGCGGCGTACGTGGCGCAACAGACGCTGTTCGCCCCGGCTGGCGCCGGAACACACCTGGCGATAACCGATGCGCTCGCCCAGTGGCCACACGGGTACTGCCCGGCCTGCGGATCCTGGCCGGCGTTCGGCGAAGATCCGGACCGGTCCCGGCAGCTCCGCTGCTCGTTCTGCGGGGTTGGCTGGCGGCTGCGTGACCCCGGTTGCACATACTGCGGGGGTGCGCCCAGCCACCTGACCGCGCTGACGCCGGAGCCGGACGCAGCACCGCGGGCGGAGCTCTGCTCCGGATGCGGCGCCTACCTCAAGTGGCTTGACCTGCCGGAGCCGACGCCGTTCGAGCTGCTCCCGGTCGAGGACCTCGCCTCGACGCCGCTCGACGTGCTGGCGGTCCAGAAGGGCTTCGGCCGCCCCTCGCTGCCGGATCTCGGCGGGCCCGAGCGACACCCCTGTCACGTGGAGGACCCGGCGCAATGAGGGGACTGCTTCTCGCGGGCCCGAAGCGGCCCTGGACGTCGCGCCACTCGGCTTCAGGCTTCGGGCTTCCGATGCCCTGGCCTCGGGCTGCGCGGGCTCACGCCGAGAGGGCGGTCTTCCCTTCGGCGTCGTTATAATCGAGGTGGAACTGATGTACACGCAACAAGACCTCTGGCTGGTGCTGGTGCTGGTCGGTGTGGCGATGGCCGGACCGGTCGCGCCGGCCGTGGCGCAGGACCTACCGCACGCGCGGCTGTTCCTGCCCTCAGACCTCGGTCTGCTCGAGGGCCCGGACCGGAGCCTGTGGCAGAAGCCGGACGAGATCATGGACGCGCTGAACATCGCCGACGGCTCCAGGGTCGCCGATGTGGGCGCCGGGGCAGGCTGGTTCACGGTGCGGCTGGCGCGACGGGTCGGCCCCAACGGACGGGTCTATGCCGAGGACATCCAGCAACCGATGCTCGATGCGATCGATTACCGGGTCCGCCGGGAAGGGCTCACGAACGTCGACACCGTGCCCGGCACCCCCGAAGACCCCACGCTGCCGGCCGGTCTCGATGCGGTGCTGATCGTGGACGTCTATGCCGAGGTGCCGGACCCGGTCTCGCTGCTGACCCACGTCGCGGCGGCGCTCAAGCCGCAGGGACGTCTCGGCATCGTCGACTGGACCAAGGAGGGCGGCGGCCCCGGTATACCGATGGATCAACGGGTCGCGGCGGCCGAGGTCATCGATGATGCCGCGGCGGCCGGGCTCACCCTGCTCTCGCACGAAACGTTCCTCACCTACCAATTCCTGCTCGTCTTCGGACTGGACCAGCGCTCCCCCGCTCGCGCTGACGAGCCGGGCTGCTAGCGAAGCTGCGCCTCGAGCGAAGACGGCGCAGCCTCGCTAGCAGAAGCTTTTCTTACAGCCCCGCTACGCGGGGCTAGACATCTCCGCGTATCATGAAACCTTAGATCCAAACGTCCCGATGTCACCCCTGGGAGATGTCTAGTCGTCGTGTCGGAGCCATGCCGACCGCGCTGACAATTGCCGGCAGCGATTCCGGAGGAGGGGCCGGTATCCAGGCCGACCTGAAAACGTTCGCCGCACATGGTGTGTACGGCGTGTGCGCGGTTACCGCGGTCACCGCCCAGAACACCCTCGGCGTCACGGCGGTCGAGGCAATCGGCGCGGGGGTCGTCGCGGCGCAGATCGAGGCGGTGGTCGCCGACTTCGATGTCCGAGCGATCAAGACCGGGATGCTCGCGAGCCGAGAGGTCGTCGCTGTCGTCTGTGAGGCGCTCGAGGCGGGCGCCGACATCCCCCTGGTGGTGGACCCGGTCATGTTCGCCACAAGCGGCGACCGACTGCTCGACGACGACGCCGTCGAACTGGTCTGCACCAAACTGCTTCGACGAGCGCGTCTCGTCACCCCGAACCGGCTGGAGGCGGAGGTGCTGGCCGGGATGCCGATTGCATCGCTGGAGGACGCGAGACGGGCCACCCGCCAGATCCGGGCGCGTGGCGTCGCGGCGGTCGTTATCACCGGCGGGCACCTCGGCGGGCCGGAGTCAGTCGACGTACTCGACGATGGCGGCGTCGTTATCGAGCTCCGCGGACCGAGGCTGGAAAGCCGCAGCACCCACGGCACCGGCTGCACATTCGCCGCGGCGGTCACCGCTGCGCTGGCGCGGGCACAGGACCTCGGCGACGCGGTGGCTGGGGCGAAACGCTATGTTGAGGGGGCGATCCGGCACGCCGAGCCGCTCGGGCGCGGCCATGGGCCGGTCAATCATTTCTGGAACGAATGAGCGACAATAGGAAGCGTATGCCGACGCCGCTCTACGCGGTGACGACCGACCCGCTGGATCTGGCTGCGCTCGTGAGCGCCGTCACCACGTTGCCCGCCCACGCGCCTGACGAGCCCCGGGCCGTTGGCCCGGGCGCCATCACCTCGTTCGTGGGTGTCGTCCGGAATGAGAACGCGGGTCGCCGGGTCCTGCGGCTCGAGTACGAGGGCTACGAGCCGCTGGCGTTGCGGGCCTTCGAGCGGATCGGTGCGGAGACCGCTGAACGCTGGGCGGTGCGCATGGCGCTCCATCACCGGCTGGGCACGCTGCAGATCGGCGAGGCGAGCGTGATGATCGCGGTCTCGTCTCCACATCGGGCCGATACCTTCGCCGCCTGCCGATACGTGATCGAGCGGGTGAAGCAGATCGCGCCGGTCTGGAAGCACGAGTTCTTCGAGGGTGGCGACGTGTGGATCGAGGGCGCCACGGCGGACCCCGACGACAACGAGGCGCGTCAGGACGCCTACGACCGAGCATGCGCGTGAACATCCGTCTGTTTGCCAGGCTGCGGGACATCGCAGGCGCCGGGGAAATGGAGCGGCAGGTGCCCGACGGGGCCACCGTGCGAACCGTGTGGGAGACGCTGGCCAGCGAGTTCGCGGACCTGAAGGACTACGAGGTCTCGATCTCAACGGCAGTGAATGCGGAGTACTCGCGAATGGACGCGCCGGTCGCCGACGGCGACGAAGTGGCGTTCCTGCCGCCGGTGTCTGGTGGCTGAGTGGCACGAGCTAGCAAGCTACCGAGCAACCGAGGCGCTCGGGCAGACCGTCTCTGAAGCAGAAACTGGCGAAGCCCACCGGCTTCCTCCTGACTCCTGACTTCTTGAGCATCTCTCTAGAGCGTGGTCATGTTCGACAAGCTGCAGACGATCGAGACGCGCTACGACAAGCTGATGGCGCTGGTCAGCGATGCCGCGGTGCAGGCGGATCCCAATCGGTATCGGACCCACGCGAAGGCGCTGACCGAGATCCAACCGATCGTGGAGACGTTCCGCGAGTACAAGACAGTGGTCGCCGAGATCGCCCAAACGCGGGAACTGAGGCAGGGGAACGACGCCGACATGCGGGAACTGGCCGAGCAGGAGCTGGCCACCCTGGAGACGCGGCGTGACGACCTGCTGGCCGCGATCAAGGTCCTGATGGTGCCGAAGGACCCCAACGACGAGAAGAACGTCGTGCTGGAGATCCGCGCCGGAACCGGCGGGGACGAAGCGGGGTTGTTCGCCGGGGAGCTATTCCGGATGTACACCCGGTTCGCCGATCGGCAGGGCTGGAAGGTGGACGTGCTGTCCACGAGCGAGAGCGGTGTCGGCGCGATCAAGGAGGTGATCGCGCTGGTCGAGGGGCGCCAGGTGTACCGCCAGATGAAGCACGAAAGCGGTGTCCACCGGGTACAACGGGTGCCGGCCACAGAGGCGAGCGGGCGCATTCACACCTCGACCGCGACCGTCGCGGTGCTGCCGGAGGCGGAGGAGGTCGACATCGCGATCGACCCGAAGGACCTGCGCATCGACACCTTCTGCTCGAGCGGCCCTGGCGGTCAGAGCGTGAACACCACGTACTCGGCGGTGCGAATCACCCATCTCCCGACCGGACTGGTCGTGTCGCAGCAGGACGAGAAGTCGCAGATCAAGAACCGCGCAAAGGCAATGAAGGTACTGCGGTCGCGGCTCTACGAGATTGAGTTGCAGCGCCAGCACGACGAAATCGCCCAGGACCGGCGGAACCAGGTGGGCACCGGCGAACGGTCCGAAAAAATCCGCACCTACAACTTCCCGCAGAACCGGGTCACCGACCATCGCATCGGGTTCACAACCCACCGCCTTGCCGAGATGCTCAACGGCGATCTGGCCGAGATAAGCGAGGCGCTCACGACGCACTTCCGCGCCGAGATGCTCAAGGACCCCGAGGCGGTCGTCGGGTCGTGATCGGGCCGCAGTCGGCCACTGCCTCAACGACGATCGAGGCGCGGGTGTCGGCCGCCCGCCACCGGCTGGTCGCCGCCGGGATCGACGAGCGCGAGGTTGCGCTGGATGCCGAGGTGTTGGCCCGGCACGCGCTCGGCTGGGGCCGCGCACGGTATCTCTCGCGCACGCGGGATCCCGTACCCCCCGCGTTCGACGAACGGTTCGACCCGCTGGTCGAGCGGCGATGCCGCCGTGAGCCGGTGGCACACATCACCGGATCGCGAGAGTTCTGGGGCCTCGACATCGCGGTGACGCGGGACGTCCTGATCCCCAGGCCCGAGTCGGAGCTACTGGTCGAAACGGCGGTGGCGCTGCTCCTGGACCGGGCGGCGCCGTGGGAAGTCGCCGACGTCGGTACCGGCTCCGGGTGTCTCGCGGTCGCGCTGGCCCGGGAGCTTCGGCGCGCGCGGGTCACAGCGACCGACATCTCCCCTACCGCGCTTGCGGTGGCCCAGCGTAACGCCATGCGGCATGGTGTGGCGAGCCAGATCAGCTTTCACTCTACACGCGGTCTCGACGGTCTGCCCGGCCCCTACGACCTCATCGTCTCGAACCCGCCGTATGTGCCAGAGCCTGAGATGGCGAGGCTTGCGCCCGAGGTCGCGCGCTACGAGCCGGCGTCTGCGCTGTGCGGCGGCCCGGACGGCCTCGACCCGGCGCGGGAGCTGGTGCCAGCGGCGGTGGCGCGGCTGCGGTCCGGCGCGTGGTTGGTGATGGAGATTGGCGCGGGCCAGGACGCCGCCGTCACCGAGGTCGTGACGTGTCAGCCCGAGCTGACACTGGTCGAGATTCGCAAGGATCTGCGGGGGATTCCCCGGGCGGCGGTGATCCGGCGTGGCGGCGCGTAGCGAGGCCATACATGTCCGACGACTGTCTGTTCTGCAAGATCGCCAACGGCGAGATCCCCGCGAAGATCGTCTACGAGGACGACCAATTGCTGGCGTTCGAGGACGTCAATCCGCAGGCGCCGTTCCATGTGCTCATCATCCCCCGCCGGCACATCTCGACGCTGAACGACGTCCAGGAACGGGACGCGGCGGTGGTGGGCGGACTGATTACGCGCGCCGCGCAGATCGCCAAGGATCAGGGGCACGCGCAGGACGGCTACAGGACGGTGTTCAATTGCAACCGCGGCGCCGGGCAGACAGTGTTCCACATCCACCTACACCTGCTGGCCGGCCGGAACATGACCTGGCCGCCCGGGTAGCCGATGGCCCAAAGCCTGAAGCCAGATGCGTCAGGCCTTCGCGGGGCCGGCTAAGGGCCCGGTCAAGAACAACTTCACATTTTTGGCCGCCGATCCGTCCCGTCTGGCGGCGTTACTCGTCGGTCGAATACCGCCGGTATGCTCCTCGCGCCTTGCAATGGCCGAGCGCGGCATGAGTACGACGCCCAAGAAATGCGAACTATTCTTGACCGGATCCTAAGACAAAGGCAGGGAGTTCCCTCAGGCTCGCTATGACCGGCACATCCTCGCCCCACTGGGCCGGCTGAGCCGACCGGGCCAGCAGTACCGCCCGCATCCCGAGCCGCCGCGCTCCCTCCACGTCATGGCTGATGCTGTCGCCGACCATCAGCGCGTCCTCCGCCACCACGTCGAGCTCCCGGAGCGCCGCTTCGAAGATGCTCGGGTGTGGCTTCATGAACCCGTGGTCGGATGATGACACGCTGCCGGTGATGAACGGCTCGAGCTCGAAGTGGCTCCGGAACGAGGTGAGACACCGATGGGTGTTGGAGATCAGCCCGAGCCGCAGACCGCTCTCATGGAGCTGCCGGAGCACCGGCTTGACGTCGTCATACAGCGAGAAGTGCCGACAGACCGCCCATTCCTCGTAGATCTCCTGCGCACAGGCGTCGAGACCGGACCCGCGACCGCCCATTTCCTCAATGACACGCCGCGCGTAGCGCACGAACAGCTCGCGTCGATAACTCGTGTCCTCGCCAACCTCGAGCTCGCGCGACGCGACGGCGACGGCCGCGTCGAACCGCGCCGTGTCGACCGAGAGACCATACCGCTCGCTGAACGACCGGTACCCGGCGGCACCGAACGTCGGCCCTGGATAGATCAGCGTGAAGTCGACGTCGAAAAAGACCGCTTTCGTGGACACTGCACTAGTCACGACTCCTCGTAGGGTCCGGCAATGACGATCGCGGCATGCTCGGTGACGAGCGTACGTCGCGCCGCCTCGGTGACCGCGTCCGCGGTGACCGACTGAACGAGGCCCGGTAACCGTCTGTCGTAGTCGAGACCGAGGTCGAACTGCTCCGTGGTCTGCAGGAACCGCGCGATGCCTTCGTTCGTCTCAAGCGACCGCGGGATCGACCCGACCAGATACTGCTTGGCGCTCGTCAGTTCCTCATCGGTCACCCCGTCCCGGGCCATCCCGGCCACCTCGGTGTCGATCGCCGCAATCGCCCGGTCGACGTTGTCGGCGTTGACCCCCGCCCGCACCAGGAGCGGCCCGGCGATGTGGCCGGCCTCGAACATGCTGCCGGCGTAGTAGGCCATCCCCTGCCGCTCGCGGATGCTCCGCCCCACCCGCCCGCCGATCCCGTATTGCCCCAGCACGTTGTTCATGATCCAGTAGGCGTGGAACGCGGGGTCGGACCGCAGAATCGTCGTGAACCCGTAGACGATGTCCGCCTGCGCCTTGGCCGGCATCGGGATGACGAGACGCCGGCGGGTCTGGGCCGGAGGCGGGGGCAGCGCGGGCGTCGGCGTGCCCAGGCTCGCCCACTCGCCGCAGACCCGAGTGACCGCGGCCACCGCGACCGACACCCCGATGTCGCCGACGAGCACCAGGGTCAGCCGGTCCGGCGCGAACCACGCGGCATGAAAGTCGAGCAGCTGGCGCCGATCGATCCCCTCGACCGTCGCGGCCGATCCCTTCGGTCTGCGCCCGTAGGGATGGTCTTCGCCATAGAGCA
Organism: Acidobacteriota bacterium; assembly: GCA_015659035.1. Lineage (GTDB taxonomy): Bacteria > Acidobacteriota > Vicinamibacteria > Vicinamibacterales > UBA8438 > NP936. The sequence continues at coordinate 11,677 of DQNS01000114.1, forward strand.
GCATCATCACCGCCTCGAGGGCACGGGTAGACGGGGTGTCCTCGTCCTGCCGGAGCTGTGTCAGGAGCTGCCCGCGACGCGTGTCGATCTCCTGCTCCGAACAACGTGGCGCGCGCAGCATGTCGCAAACGGTTTCAAGCACCGTCTCGACGTCCTCGGCCAGACAGTCGCAGGTGACGATGGTGGCGTGACGCGTCACGCTGATGAGCGGCGACACCCCTCGCAGATCGAGAATGTCGGCGACCTCCTCGGCCGTGCGCGTGCCGGCGCCGCGGTCCAGCAGCCGCGACAGCAGATGCGCGAGCCCCTCGGCGCCCGGCGGGTCACAGACGCTGCCGGCGGACATGGTGGCGCTGATCGTCACTGCTGGCTGCGCACGAGTTTCCTTGACGAGCAGCGTCACCCCGTTGGCCAACCGCTCGCGCACCGGAGCGAGGCCGGGCGCAGGTGTCGTAGTCATGCCGGCTGGAACCAGCCCGCGGTCCGATTGCTCGCCCTCAGATAGCGGGCTGCCACCCGCGCCACGTCGTCGGGCCCGACCGCCGCGATGCGCCCCGGCAGCGCCTGCAGCACACCGGCGCCGGCGACCGTCTCGAAGAAGCCGATCTGGTGGCCGATGTTGGTGATGCTGTCGTTCTCGAGCACCAGCCGGGCTCGGAGCTGCCGTTTCGCACGCTCGACCTCGGTGTCCCTCAGGCTGTTCGCGCGAACGTCGTCGAGCTCGGTGAGCGTCGCATCCCGAAGCACGTCGAGCGGCGTGCCGTCCCGGGCTGTCGCCGACACCATGAACAGAAACGGGTGCGTCGTGGCGACGAACGCGCCGCTGACGGCAGCGGCGTGACCGCCATCGACCAAGGCGCGGTACAGCCGCGCGCGACGCTGCGGGGCCGGCCCTCGAAAGCTGGCCCACAGGTTCAACCCTTTGGCCCCGGTGAGCGCCGCGTCGAGCACCAGCATCGGCGCGAAGTCGGGGTCGGTCGCCGCCGGCGCGTGGTAGGCCACCTTCAGATACCCGGTCGTGCCCGCGCGGACGATCTCCAGGCGCCGCTCGCCCGTCTGCTCCGGCTCGCTCGTGCGCCCCCGCGGTGGCTCGGTCCCCGCCGCGATCGCGCCGAACCGCCGCTCGGCCTGCCGGAGCGCGTCATCGGCGTCGACGTCGCCGACGATGACCAGCGTCGCGTTCGCCGGTGTGTAGTGCCGCCGATAGTGCCCATACAGCTCGTCACGGCTCATCGCCCGCAGGTCGCCAATCCACCCGATCGTCGGATGGCGATACGCGTGCGCCTTGAAGGCGGTGGCGGTCACCTCGATGTCGAGCAGCTGGTCGGGGTCGTTCTCGCCACCCTGGAGTTCGGAGATGATGACGGTCCGCTCGGACTCGCAGGCCTCGGCGTCGTAGAGACACCGGTCCATGCGTTCGGCCTCCATGAACAGCATCTGGTCGAGCGCGTCCTTCGTAGCGGTTTCCACGTAGGTCGTCTGGTCGATCCAGGTGTAGCCGTTCCAGAAGCCGCCAAACCGGTCGATCAGCTCCTTGAACTCCTCGGCCGGAATGCCCGCCGTGCCCTTGAAGTTCATGTGCTCGACCCAGTGCGACGCCCCGGTGAGCCCGGGCGACTCGTCCTTCGACCCGACGCGATACCAGCACCACACCGACACCAGCGGGGCCGTGTGCGCTTCCTCGATGAGAACCTTCAGACCGTTGTCGAGCACCGCGGAGCGGGGGACGGGCAGGGCGCCGTCACGGGTGGGAGCCTCCGAGGACACGGCTCTCATTATACAAGCGGGCTGCTGTGGTGCCGGCGGCCTGGGCCGGTCGGTGCCATGCACTACAATGAGAAATTCGCGTGCGTCTGCGTGATCTCCGATGTCTGACTGGAAGAAGACCCTCAATCTGCCGCGGACCGGCTTTCCGATGCGAGCCAATCTCCAGACAACGGAGCCGGCCACCATCGCGCGCTGGAACGAAATGGGGCTCTACGCGCGTATCCGCGCGCAGCGCGCCGGCGCGCCGCAGTTCATCCTGCACGACGGCCCGCCCTACGCCAATGGGCCGATCCACATCGGGCACGTGCTGAACAAGGTGCTGAAGGACATCATCGTCAAGTCGCGGACGATGGCGGGGTTCGATGCGCCGTATGTGCCGGGCTGGGACTGTCACGGGTTGCCGATCGAGCTGAAGGTGGAGAGAGAGCTCGGCCGGAAGAAGCGCGAGATGAGCGTGGCCGACTTCCGCCGCGCCTGCCGGCGGTACGCGGAGAAGTTCGTCGGGCTGCAGTCGGCCGGCTTCCAGCGGCTCGGTGTCCTCGGCGCCTGGGACCGACCGTATCTGACGATGACGCCCGACTACCAGGCCGCCATCGTGCGGGCCCTGGGCCGGTTCGTCGAGCAAGGAGTGGTCTACAAGGGCAAGAAGCCGGTGCACTGGTGTCCGCACTGCCGTACCGCGCTCGCCGAGGCGGAGGTGGACTACGACGACCACACCTCGCCGTCGATCTACGTCGAGTTTCCGTTGAGCGCCGAGAGCACACAGGCGCTGGCGCAGCGGGCACCCGCGCTGAGGGACCGGCCGGTGTCGGTGCTCATCTGGACGACCACGCCCTGGACGATCCCCTCGAACCTCGCTGTGGCGTTCCACCCCGAGGTCGACTACGGCCTCTACGACATCGACGGCACGGCGGTCATCGTCGCCGAGCGGTTGGCCGAACAGGTCGCCGGGGCAGTCGGACGCAACTTCGGCGCCACGCTCGTCAGCCTGAAGGGGGGCGCCCTGGAGGGGCTGCGGTTCCGGCACCCGCTTTATGACCGGGACTCGGTGGGCGTGCTGGCCGACTACGTGACACTGGAACAGGGGACCGGCGCGGTACACACGGCGCCGGGGCACGGCGCCGACGACTACACGACCGGCGTGCGCTACGGGCTGGAGATCTATGCCCCGATCGGGCCGTCGGGACGGTTCGACGACGACGTCGAGGTTGTCGGGGGCGAGAAGGTCTTCGACGCCAACCCGAAGGTGGAGGTGGCGCTGGCCGAGGCAGGCCGGCTGTGGCACAGCGAGCCGCTCGACCACACTTACCCGCACTGCTGGCGGTGTCATCACCCGGTGATCTTCCTGGCCACCTGGCAGTGGTTCATCAAGATGGACGCCAACAACCTGCGGAACCGGGCGCTCGCTGCGATTACGCAGGTGGAGTGGTTCCCCGCGTGGGGGGAAGAGCGGATCCACAACATGCTGGCCAACCGGCCGGACTGGTGTATCTCGCGCCAGCGGTCATGGGGGGTGCCGATTCCGGCGGTCTACTGCACCGGGTGCCGGGAGGCGGTGTTGACGACCGGGCTGACCGACCGCGCGGCCGCCGTGTTTGCCGAGCATGGCGCCGACGCCTGGTACGAACGGGACATCGGGGAGTTCGTGCCGTCGGATCTACGCTGTCCGACATGCGGCGGCCCGGAGTTCGAGCGGGAGCGCGACATCCTCGACGTCTGGTTCGACTCGGGGTCGAGCCACGAGGGGGTGCTGAGCGACCATCCCGAGCTGCAGTGGCCCTACACGGTCTATCTGGAGGGCAGCGACCAGTATCGGGGCTGGTTCCATAGCTCGCTGCTGGTCGGGCTGGGCACCCGCGACGCGGCGCCCTAGCGACAGGTGATCACCCACGGCTTTGTGGTGGACGAGTCGGGCCGCAAGATGTCGAAGTCGCTCGGCAACACCATCGAGCCGCAGATGATCATCAAACAGAGCGGCGCGGAGATCCTGCGGCTCTGGGTCGCGATGGTCGACTACCGGGAGGAGGTGCGGATCGGAAAGCAGATTCTCGATCGGATGGTCGAGGCGTACCGAAAGATCCGCAACACGCTGCGGATCCTGGTCGCAAACCTGTACGACTTCGACCCGGCGGCCGACGCGCTGCCGCTCGACCGGCTGGCCGAGGTGGACCGCTATGCGCTGGCCCGTTACGGCGAGGTGGCGACCCGCGTGCTGCGCGCCTACGACCGATACGAGTTCCAGACGGTCGTGCACACGCTGAACAACTACTTGACGGTGGACCTGAGCGCGTTCTACGTGGACATCTCGAAGGACCGGCTCTATACCTTCGGCCCTGGGTCCGACGCCCGGCGCTCGGCACAGACCGCGATTCACACGATCGTCGACGGCCTGACCCGACTCATCGCGCCGATCCTGCCGATTACGGCCGACGAGCTCTGGCGCAACCTGCCGGACGCCGACGCCGACAGCGTGCACCTGGCCGACTTCCCGTCGGCCGTCGAGACGCTGGTGGACCCGGAGCTGGTCGACCGGTGGACCCGTTTGCTGAACCTGCGCGACGCGGTCAACGGCGAGCTCGAAAAGCTCAGACAGGACAAGGTCGTCGGCACGTCGCTCGAAGCGGCGGTCACCTTGACCGCCGACGGCGAGCTGGCGCGGCTACTCGAGACCCATCGCGACGATCTGCCGATGCTGTTCATCACGTCGGCGGTGACGCTGGCGACCGGCGCGCCGGCGGGTGAGGCCGGCGAAGGGGCGGTCTACAGCGAGCCGGCCGGCACGGCACGTATCGAGGTGCGCCGGGTCGACGCGGCCAGGTGCCCGCGCTGCTGGCGCTGGGTGCGGCCCGCCGAGGCGGCCAGGGACGAAGCCGAGACCGAGGTCTGCGACCGCTGCTCGGACGCGTTGTCCGAAACGGTCACCCCGGTCGTCTGACCGGACCGCGTATGACCACCGAGTCCCAGACGGCGCCGGTCGCCACACCGGCCTCCGACATCGTCCCGGCGCCCGCCGGCGTCATGACCCGGGGGGGCATGGGGACGATCATCGTGGCCATCCTGATCCTCGACCAGGTCACCAAGCTGCTGGTCCGGACCCAGATCACGCTGAACGACAGCATCGAGATCGTGCCCGGGCTCCTCAACCTGGTGCACGTACGCAACACCGGCGCCGCGTTCGGGTTCCTGAACGCGGTCGACCTCGGCTACAAGCAGTTCCTGATGACCGCCATCGCCCTGGTCGCCCTACTGGCAATCGGGCTCTACGCCTGGCGGGTCGAGTCGCACGAGCGGCTGGCCCGCGCCGGGCTGGCGCTGATTCTGGGCGGCGCCGTCGGCAACCTGATCGACCGCGCCTCGGCCGGCTATGTCGTCGATTTCGTCGATGCGTACTGGCGAAGTTACCATTTCTGGGCGTTCAACGTGGCCGACGCGGCGATCACGGTGGGCGCCTGTCTGCTGATCTTGGACATGTTCGTGGCGACCAACGATGTATCCCCTCCTGTTTGAGCTGGGCCCACTCAGCATCTACAGCTACGGCCTGCTGCTGGCGACCGCCTACATCGTCGCCCTGATGTTCGCGCTGCGCCGGGCGGACCGCGCGGGGCTGAACGGCCAGCGCGTGATGGACCTCGGCATCTTCGTCATCATCAGTGCGCTCGTCGGCGCCAAGCTGATGCTGTTCATCGTGGACTTCGATCGGTTCACGAGCGACCCGGCCCAGCTGATGGTCTTGCTGAAGTCGGGTGGCGTCTTCTACGGCGGGCTGCTGCTGGCGGTGCCGGTCGCCTGGTGGTACATCCGCCGGCACAGGCTGCCGCTCTGGACCACCTGCGACCTGTTCGCCCCCGGCATCGCGCTCGGGCACGCCATCGGCCGCCTGGGCTGTCTGATGGCCGGCTGTTGCTACGGCCGGGCGACCGACCTGCCGTGGGCGATCACCTTCACCAACACGCTGGCGGCCGCCAATGTCGGCACCCCGCTCGAGATCGCGCTGCACCCGACCCAGATCTACGAGGCGGTCGCCGAGCTGACCGTCCTCGGTATCCTGCTCGCCGGCGAGCGCCGGTGGCGCCCGTTCGCTGGCCGGACCTTCTGGACCTACCTGCTGCTCTACCCGACCGCCCGGTTCATCATCGAGTTCTACCGCGGCGACCCGCGCGGCATGGTGTTCGGCACCATTCCGACCTCGCAGTTCCTCTCGGCGCTGCTCGTGCCGCTGAGCATCGTGATGCTGCTGAGGCTGCGACGACAGGGCGAGCCGGATGCCACCCCGGCAAAGTCCCAGCGGAAGCGGGCCGCGTAGTCGAGCGCTGCATGGGCGACCACGACGCCGCCACCCCAGCCGAGACGTTGCGGCTCGATGTGACCGACGAACACGACGGCGAGCGTCTCGACCATTGCCTTACCGCCGTGCTGCCGGAGCGCTCGCGCTCACAGATCCAACGTCTGATCCGCGACGGACACGTCCGCCTGAACCAGAAGCTGGTCCGGGCAAGCCACGCCGTGCACACGGGCGACGTCATCGACCTGGAGATCCCGGCGCCGGTGCCCTCCACCCCGGTTCCCGAGGCGCTCCCGATCTCGATCGTTCATGACGACCCCGACCTGGTGGTGGTGGACAAGCCGGCCGGCATGGTCGTCCACCCTGCCGTAGGCCACGCCGGCGGCACCCTGGTCAACGCACTGCTGCACCACGTCACGGGCCTCAGCGGCATCGGCGGCGAGCAACGCCCCGGCATCGTCCACCGCCTCGACCGCGGCACCTCGGGGGTGATGGTCGTCGCCAAGCACGACGCCGCCCACGCCGAGCTGTCCCGCCAGTTCGCCGACCGGGAGGTCGAGAAGGAGTACGTGGTGCTGGTCTGGGGTCTGCTCAACACCGGTCGCCGCATCGACGCCGCGCTCGGCCGCGACCCGGTGAACCGCCAGAAGATGTCCACCCGCGCGCGTCGCGCCCGGTCGGCCGTCACACGAGTGACGGGCACCGAGCGTCTTCGGGGTCTGACACTCGCGACGGTCGCCATCGCCACCGGTCGTCAGCACCAGATCCGCGTCCACCTGAACAGCATCGGCCACCCGGTCGTCGGTGACGCCGTCTATGGCGGCGTCCGCCGCCATCTCGCGGCCGACCACCGCGTGCTCGGCACGCTGGACCGCCCGTTCCTTCACGCCTACCGGCTGGCCTTCACGCACCCCCGCGACGGCCGGAGAGTCGAGTTCACCGCCCCGCTGCCGGATAACTTGCAAACGATCATCGACGAGCTTCGAGAACGGCGTGACCGCTGAAGATGGTTGCACAGCCACCTGTGACCCCCTCTTCCGCTGCCTGCCCTGAGCGGAGTGCACATCGTCGAAGGGGGAGAGGGCCGGGGTAGGGGCCACGAGACACCCGTCATGAGCGAACGAACTCTTTCCAGCGAAACCGTCTTCACCGGCAAGGTCTTCTCAGTCCAATCGGACCGCGTCCGACTCCCCCACGGTCCCGAAGTCCTGATGCACGTCGTCCGCCACGCAGCCTCCGTCATCCTGCTCCCCATGCCCGACCCGGACCACATCGTCCTCGTCCGTCAGTATCGCTACGTGATCGACCAGTGGATCTGGGAGCTCCCCGCCGGCAGCATCGACCCCGGCGAGACGGCGGAGCATGCCGCCGTCCGCGAATGTCACGAAGAAATTGCCCAGGTGCCCACCGGGGTCGTACGGCTCGGCGCGTTCTACCCCACCCCCGGCTACTGCGATGAGCTGATGATCTTCTTTCGGCTGACGGGGCTGAAGGAACCGGATCACGAGGCGGAGCCAGACGAAGACGAGAACATTGAAACAAAGGTCTTCACGCTGGCCGAGGCACGCCAACTCGTTCAGGAAGGCAACACCCCCGACATGAAGACCGCGTTCGGGCTGACCCTGGTCTGACACACTCGGTCTGCGTCGCCGGTCGCGGTGGCACTGTCGGGAGCTCGGAAACGTTGGGACCGCACGCAGTCCGAGTAGACGTCCGAGTAATGAACCTGCGGCTACCGACATGTTGTCAGCGCTTCTTCGATGGTCGCAACGTGGATGTCGACCGTGTCGACGAGCTGTCTGGCGTAGCCGCCAGCGAGGACGATTGCGACCGGGACGCCTGCGCCGCGCATGGTGCGGAGCACGAGGCGGTCGCGTTCCCGTAGCCCTTCCTTGCTCAGCTTGAGATTCCCCAGCTGGTCGTCCTCGAACGGGTCGGCGCCGGCCAGATAGACCATCAGGTCCGGCTCGTGCGCGACGACCTGCGGCAGGACGACCTCGAGTCTTGCCAGGTAGGTCGCGTCGTCGGTGCCGGCCGCGAGACCGATGTCGAGAGACCCTCTCGGTTTGAACGCCGGGTAGTTGTGCTGCTCGTGCATCGAGAAGGTGAACACCGCCGGGTCCAGGCCGTAGATCAACGCAGTCCCGTTGCCGTGATGGACGTCCAGGTCGACCACGGCGACGCGCGAGACCGCCCCTTCCTGCCGCAGCACCTCGATCGCGACCACGACGTCGTTGAACAGGCAGAACCCCTCGCCGTGGTTGGCGAATGCGTGATGGAACCCGCCCCCGACATGGCAGGCCAGGCCGTCGGCCAGCCCTAGGCGCGCGGCGGTCAAGGTGCCGCCGGTCATCAGCCGGAAGCCCTCGACGATCGGCTCGTTCAGCGGCAACTGGAGCTCGACGATCTCTTCAGACGACAGGCAGAGGGTGCGGACCTTCTCGAGATACTCGGCGGTGTGCACCAACGCGAGCTCGTCCCAGGCGGCGGCCTGTGGCGCAATGATGCCCTCGAGGCCTGGACGAGGGGTCGCCAGCAGCCGGTCGTAGATGCGGCGGTATTTCTCGGTCGGAAAGACGTGGGGCCCGATGTCGATCGCGTAGCGGGGGGAGGAGACGACCTTCACGCCGTTAGGGCCCGTAAGGAAAAAACAGTGTCATTCTGGCCGCCGATGCATCCCGCCCGACTGCGTTGCTCGTCGCTTACATACTCCCGGTATGCGCGCTCCTCGCGCCTGGCCAGCCGGGCGCCTCGACGCCCAGAGATACCATTGTTATTTCCGTACGGACCCTTACTGGACGGTGCCGCGCACCTCCGGCTCTTCGACCGGGGTCACGTCGGTGGCGGGGCGCGCCGTGGCCGGCCGTAGCGAGAGCTTCAGCACGTCGTCGATCGTCGAGATGAAGTGGATCGTCATGTCGCGCCGCAGGTCCGCGCTCAGGTCCTCGTTGACGTTCTTCTCGTTCTGCCTCGGCATGACGACCTCGAACACCCCGTGCCGACGGGCGGCCAGTACCTTTTCCTTGATGCCACCGACCGGCAGCACGTGACCCGACAGCGTGATCTCCCCTGTCATCGCCAGGTCGCCGCGGACCGGGCGGCCGGTCAACTCCGACGCCAGCGCCGTCACCATCGTGACGCCGGCCGACGGGCCATCTTTCGGGATGGCGCCCGACGGCACGTGCAGGTGAATTTCGGAGTTCTGGTAGAAATCCGAGTCCACGCCATAGGCGTCGGTCTGGCCCCGGAACCACGACAGCGCGGCGCGCGCCGACTCCTTCATCACGTCGCCCAGATGACCGGTTAGCGTCAGCGACCCGGTACCAGGCATCCGCGACGCCTCGACGAACAGTACCTCGCCGCCCGTCGGCGTCCAGGCCAGCCCCAGCGCGACGCCCGGGTTCTTCGTGCGCTCGGCCACCTCCTCGTCCTCGAAGCGCGGCGCCCCGAGCATCTCGGTCACCATGTCCGGCACGATCTCGACCGGGTCGACCGTCCCCTCGGCGTGCCGGCGTGCCACCTTGCGGCAGAGCGCGCCGATTTCCCGCTCGAGGTTGCGCACCCCCGCCTCGCGCGTGTAGCCGCGGATGAGGGCGCGCAGCGCGTCATCGGTGAACGAGAGCTGCTCCGGCTTCAGGCCGTTGTTCTCGACCTGACGGTCCACCAGGTGCTCGGTGGCGATCTGCAACTTCTCTTCTTCCGTGTAGCCCGGCAGGTCCAGCACCTCCATGCGGTCGCGAAGCGGTGGCGCCACCGGGTCGAGCACGTTGGCCGTGGTAATGAACAGCACCTCGGAGAGGTCGAACGGCACGTCCAGGTAGTGGTCGCGGAACGTGTTGTTCTGCTCGGGGTCGAGCACCTCGAGCAGCGCCGAGGACGGGTCGCCGCGAAAGTCCGCGCCCAATTTGTCGATCTCGTCGAGAATGAACACCGGATTCTTCGACTCGGCGCGCCGGAGCCCCTGGATGACCTGTCCCGGCAAAGCCCCGATATATGTGCGCCGGTGCCCGCGGATCTCCGCCTCGTCGCGCATGCCGCCCAGCGACACCCGGACGAACTTGCGGTCGAGCGACCGCGCGATCGATTTCGCCAGCGACGTCTTGCCGACCCCAGGCGGACCGACAAAGCAGAGAATCGGTCCCTTGACGTCCGGCTTCAGTTTGCGCACCGCCAGATACTCGAGAATCCGGTCCTTGACCTTCTCCAGACCGGTGTGGTCCTCGTCGAGGACCTCCTTGGTATGCACCAGCTCGATCGCTTCGTCGGTGCGGAGGTTCCAGGGCAGCGCCACCAGCCAGTCGAGATACGTGCGTGACACCGTGTACTCGGCGGCCGCCACCGGCATCCGCGACAACCGGTCGAGCTCGCGCAACGCCTCTTTCTTGACCGACTCCGGCATCCCAACCGCGTCGAGCTTGTCTCTGAGCTCCTCGATCTCCCTGGTCTGATCGTCCCCCTCGCCCAGCTCCTTCTGGATCGCCTTGAGCTGCTCGCGGAGCAGATATTCGCGCTGGCTCTTGCCGACCTCGGACTGCACCTCGGACTGGATCTTCGAGCCCAGCTCCAGCACCTCGAGCTCCTTGATCAGCGTGCGGTTCAGGTACTCCATCCGCTCTCGCACGTCGAGCGTTCCGAGTACCTGCTGCTTGGTCGTTGTCGGGATGGTCGTCAGGCTCGACGCGATGAAGTCGGTCAGCTTGCCCGGTTCGGTGATGCTGCCGGCCAGCGCCTGCAGGTCGTCCGACAGCAGCGGCGACAGCGAGACGACTTGCTGGAAGTTGTTCTTGATGTTGCGCTGCAGCGCGTCGATCTCGAGTCGGTCACCCTCGCGAATCCCTTCCTCGGCTCGACGGACCCGCGCCCGAATATACGGCTTGGTCTCGAACACCTCGTCGAGATGCAGACGCGCCTGCCCCTGCACGATGAGACGCAGCGTGCCGTCCGGCAGCTTGAACATCTTGTGGATGTGCGTTGCCGTGCCGACCGGATAAAGATCCTCCTGCGTCGGCTCCTCGGTACCCGGCTCGAGCTGGGTAAACACCCCGACGACCCGGCTGTCGGCGATTGCCTCCTCGATCAGCCGGACGGAGCTCTCTCGAGCCACCGCCAGTGGCATGAAGGAATTCGGAAACAGGACGGTGTCGCGCAGCGGCAACACCGGCAGCTCGCGTGGGATCGAGATCGGCCGCTCCCCGCCCGAGACCTCCTCATCGAGGAACTCGTGCTCATCGCTCATCGTGCGACCCTCCTGATCTAGCGACGCTCTGCCTCATTGCTGTGTGGCTCCGCATCGCTAGGCCGCATTTTTCACGGCCCCGCTCCACAGGTAGCCGCGCTGTGTCGGCACAATCTAGAAACGATTCGTACTCATCCTGACAGGTCGAGCACGGCTCGCGACGGTCCAGGTGGTCCTGCCCGAGCGGACGAGGCCGATGCAGTAGGAGTCTAACCCGAATGCTGACAACCGACGCGCCACATGACCTCACGCGCGACGTTGCAGGTGCCTAGCTGGACGGGGTGCTGAACAGCGCGGTGGCCTTGCTGCGAGACTCGAGCACGCGCTCGCGGTTCCGCTCCGTCTCTCGCACCTCTTCGCAGTTCTTGCACCGTGCGGCGAACGGCAGGGCGCGTAGCCGCCGCTCGGCGATCTCGTCACCGCACTCGTCGCAGTACCCGTAGGTCCCTTCCCCGAGCCGCCGCAGCGCCGCCCCGATCTTGTCGAGCGTTTCAGCCTTCATCTGGATCAGCGCGAACTCGATGTCGTCCTGGATATCCGCTTCCGACGTCTCGGTGAGATCGGCAGCTCGATGATTCGTCATCTGTGTGCCCTCGGTCCGCACGCAGCGAATCTTGTGCTGCACTTCGCCGGCGATCTCGTCCCGCCGATCCTCGAGGATCCGACGCAGTTCCTGATACCGGTCGTCGGCCATGGCAAGTGTGTGGGTGTTCATGATACGGCTCCTTCTCGTCCGACCTGCGGTTGCAGGCTCGGGATCGTGTCGGATCGAAGCCCCAAAAACAATAGTGTGTAAAGCAAGATAGATACCAGGACACCAGCCGGCACGCGGCTCGCAGGCGTCCGAAAACGAAGCGACTCGAGTGGGGATCGAAAGGAGGAGGGAGGATGTCCTGAGGGTTGTGGATGACCCTCAGGGATCTCGCCCTTCCTCGCGAGCCCGTCCTATCTGCTTCATCGACTACGGTTTACCGGCCTCCTGCACGACTCGAGTCGCGTCGTCGAGTACCAGCATTATTGTCTTAGACGACGAATGGGGGTCTAGAGTTTCAGATCTTTTCCGGCGTCGCATGTCATCGAAAGAGGACATTTAACGACAGCCGGCGTTGCCATGGTCCGTCCTGGCGGTGGCTGGCTGGGCCAGAGGTCGATTCGGGGGCAACGACCGACGGCTGACCAACAACCCGTTGACGGCATGATCCGGGGTGTGCCAAGCTGAGCCACCCGGCTACAAGAATGAGCGCCGAAACCTGCCCCCTCTGCCGACGACGCCGGGCGCGTCGCGCCTGTCCGGCGCTGGGGTATCAGATCTGTGCGGTCTGCTGTGGCACCAAACGTCTGAGGGAGATCCGGTGCCCGTCGGACTGCACATATCTCGTGTCGGCGCGGACACACCCGCCAGCGGTGGTCCGACGACAGCAGGAACGCGACGCGCGGTTCCTGCTGCCGATCATCGATGGGCTCGGTCGACGGCAGTATCAGCTCTTCTTCGTGGTCCAGGCAACGATCCACCGGCTTGCCGAAACCGACGAGATGCCGGTGAACGACGACGTGGTGCGCGACACCGCCCAGGCGCTCGCCGCCACCTATGAGACCGCCAGCAAGGGCATCATCTACGAGCACCGGCCATCGTCGCTGCCGGCCGAGCGGCTCGCGCGCGAGCTGAAACCGTTGCTGGAGGGTAAGGACGGACGGGGTCCCGTGGCCAGCGAGCGGGATCTATTGGAGGTGCTGCGACGCGTGGAGCGGGCCGCCACCGACGCGCGCAAGACGCTCGATGGAGGCACCCACGCCTATCTCGACCTGGTCGGTCGTGTGATGCGGTCCTCGTCAGACGGCGATACGGAGGACTCCGACGAGACCGCCCCGGCCAAGACGGCAGACCCCGCACCTTCCGTGATCATCCCTTGAAGATGGACCTCCAGCCAGGGTCGAGCAGCCCGGTCTGATATGATGTAACGTTTTGGACGAGCAGAAAAGACAAGAACCATGTCGAAACATTGCGATATCTGTGGGAAGGGCCCGAGGGCTGGGCGAAACGTCAGTCACGCGCACAATGTCACGCGGCGTACATTCAAGCCCAACATCCAGCGGGTAAGAGCGGTCATCAACGGCGGGGTCAAGCGGATCCGCGTGTGCACACGCTGTCTCCGCTCGAACAAGGTGGTCAAGGCGGCCTAGAGAGTGCCCAAGGAGACAGGAGCCGGAAGGCAGGAGACAGGAGAAGCCGGAGGGCTTCGCCATCCTCGGACCGGAAACATCCCAAGGGACTGATGGCTCGTCAGGCCGTCCAGACCGACCAGGCGCCGGCGGCGATCGGCCCCTACTCGCAGGCCATCCGCGCCGGCTCGCTGCTCTTCATCTCCGGACAGATTCCCCTCGCCCCCGCGTCGGGACAGGTGGTCGAGGGCGACGCCGCCACACAGACCCACCGGGTCATGCAGAGCATCGGCGCCATTCTGCAGGCGGCCGGCGCCGGTTACGACCAGGTCGTGCGCACGACGATCTTCCTCATCGATCTCGCCGACTTCGCCAAGGTCAACGAGGCCTACGGCAGCTACTTCGACGACCCCGCGCCGACCCGCGCCACCGTGCAAGTCGCCGCGCTCCCCAAGGGGGTCCGCGTCGAGATCGACGCGATTGCCCACCTCGGCTGACCGTCCGGCCGGGAAACTGGCTCCTGCAGAACGACAAGTCTCGGTTTTCCTGGCGAGGCGTTCGCCTGGCAAGGCGCGACGAGGGAGCAGCCAGGCGGGCTGTGACCGAGGAGCAACGCCGTCCAGGCGGGCGCCTCGCCAGGAAAACCTAGCGCATGCGCCGCTCAACTTCCAGCACCCCGGGCACGCCGCGAATCACCTTGATGACCCGCTGCATGTGTTTCAGGTCGTCGATCTCCATCACGACGCTGATCCGTCCTTGATGGTCGCTCGTGGAGGCCTCGACCTTCAGGACATTCGTCTTGAGACCGGCGATCTTGGAGGTCACGTCCGCGAGGATGCCCCGCCGGTCCTCCACCTGGATGCCGAGCAACACGACGAAGCCTGAGTCGTCCGCGCTCTTGTCCCAGACCACGTCGATTCGACGCTCCGGGTCATACAAGAGGTTCAGGACGTTCGGGCACCGAGCCGCGTGCACCGAGACCCCCTTGCCGCGGGTCACATACCCCACGATCTTCTCTCCCCGGATCGGGTTGCAGCACCGGGCCCGGAACACCAGCAGATCGTCGAACCCGCGAACCTTGACCTTGTCCTCGCTCGAACGCAGCATGCGCCGGACGAGAGTGCCGACCGAGCGGGTACCGGGCTTCTCCTCAAGCTGCTTCGGTACCAGCTTGGCCAAGACCGACCGGGCCGGGACCTTGCCGTAGCCGATCGCGGCGAACAGGTCGTCGGCGCGCTGTGCGCCAAACTCACCCGCCACCTGGCTCACCGCCTCCCCCTTGAGCACCGACTTGGCGTTGAGGTCGAACCGCCGGATCTCCTTGTCGAACAGCTTGCGCCCGAGCTCGACGGCCTGCACCTTCTCCTCGGCGTGAATGAAATGCTTGATCCTGTCGCGGGCGCGGGATGTGACGACGATGTTCAGCCAGTCCCGACTCGGTGTGTGCCCCGGCGCCGTCACCACCTCGACGATGTCGCCGCTCCGCAGCCGTGTCCGCACCGGTACCATGCGGCCGTTCACGCGCGCCCCGACACACTGATGCCCGACGTCGGTGTGGATGTTGTAGGCGAAGTCGATCGGCGTGGCGCCGCGCGGCAGCGCCTTCACCTCCCCCTTTGGGGTGAACGTGTAGACCTCGTCCGGATAGAGGTCCACCTTCAAGCTGTGGATGAACTCTCCGGGATCCCGCTCCTCCTGTTGCCACTCGAGCAGCTGGCGCAGCCAGGCGAAGTGTCTCTCGTCCGGTGTGACCCCGACGCGGCCTTCCTTGTATTTCCAGTGCGCCGCGATCCCCTCCTCGGCCACCGCGTGCATCTCCTCGGTGCGGATCTGGACCTCGAACGGAACCCCCTGGTCGCTGACGACCGAGGTGTGCAGCGACTGATACCCGTTCGCCCGCGGCATGGCGACGAAGTCCTTGAACCGACCCGGCACCGGAGACCAGGTCTGGTGGATAATGCCCAGCGTCGCGTAGCAATCGCGCACCGATGTCGTGATGACGCGGAGTGCGATCAGGTCGTACACCTGCTCCAGGGAGATCCGCTGACGTTTGATCTTCTGGTGGATACCAAAGAGCCGTTTGAGCCGCGACTCCACTCGGACGAACGGAACCTGCGCCTCGCTCAGCGTGCGTTCGAGTGTCCGCCGTAGCCCGGTCACCGCGCTCTGGGTGGCCCGGCGGCGCCGGTCCACCCACGCGCGAAGCGTCTCGTAGGCCCTCGGGTCGAGGTGCCGGAAGGCGAGATCTTCCAGCTCGTTCTTGACCTTCTTCATCCCGAGCCGCTGGGCGATCGGCGCGTAGATCTCGAGCGTCTCTTGGGCGATCGTGAGCCGGCGGTCCTCCGGCAGGTGGTCCAGCGTGCGCATGTTGTGCAGCCGATCCGCCAGCTTCACGAGAATCACCCGGACGTCGTCGACCATGGCAAGCAGCATCTTGCGGAAGTTCTCCGCCTGACGCTCCTCACTCGACGAGAACGGGATCGTGCTGATCTTGGTGACGCCCTCCACGACGTGGGCCACCTCCGGGCCGAACAATTCCTGCACCCGTTCGATCGACGTCAGCGTATCCTCCACGACGTCGTGGAGCAGTCCGGCGGCGATCGCCACGTCGTCGAGCCGCATGTCGGCGACGAGCGACGCCACCTCGAATGGGTGGGAGACATAGGGCTCGCCCGAACAGCGCATCTGACCGGCGTGCTCCGCGGCCGAGAAGTCATAGGCCTTGCGCAGCAGGTCGGTGTCGGCGTCCGGATGGGAGGCCAGAGCCTTGTCGGCCAGATTCTCGAAGCTGATCATCAGAAGTTGTTGTTCGCCAATAGGATACAGCCAGCTTTCCCCATCATAGGGAGCGTCGCGGACCAGCGTCAAGCGGGCGTTGCCCGCGGGACCGTATCCCGAGACGGACCGGATGCAGTCGGCGTAAACAACTTGAAAAGACAGCAGGTTACCGGACCGGCCGGATCCCTTGACTTGCCGTTTTTGGCTTCACTATACTGATGCGTCCTCAACGCAGGGGTGCCTCTGCTTCGTGGCGCGGAAACACCGGTGTCCCAGGCCGAACGCCACCAGCGACCATGGGCAGGCCCCGGCTGTCATGTCTTTCGAGAGGGCGCGCGATACACACAGGCTACTGAAGGGGACCGTCATGCAGATGCGATCATTCGGAGCGAGACTCGCTCTCGTCGCCACCATGGTCTTGCCATTGGTGTCATGCCAGCAGTTCAACGAGCTCCGGGCCACCAAGGTGTTCATGGACGCCAACACGCAATACGAGCGACAAGCCTACGAGGCTGCCGCGGAAATGTACGAGGAAGTCATCGCCAACAACCCGAACCACGAGTCCGCCTACTTCTACCTGGCCAACAGCTACGACAATCTGTTTCGACCGGCGCTCCGCGGCGAACCGGACAACGACCGGCTGCTCGACGAGGCCATCGACAACTACATCTCGTCGGTGGACATCCAGACCGACCAGGCGATGCGAACGCTGTCGATGCAATATCTGGTGTCCGCGTTTGGCCCGGACAAAGCGAACGACCCGACGAAGCAAGGGGCGGTGGTGGAACTGCTGATCGAGTCGGACCCGGCAAATCCAGACAACTACTTCAGACTGGCCAAGCTCTACGAAGACTCGGGGCTCTACGCGGAGGCCGAGCAGGTGTACTTGCAGGTGGCTGACCTGCGCGCCGACGACCCAACCGTCTATCTGCAGATGGCCGGGTTCTACGACCGCAACGAAGAGTTCGAGAAGACGATCGAGGCACTCCGCCAGCGGTCGGCGATCGAGCCGGACAACCCGGAGGCGTTCTACACCATCGGCACTTTTTACTGGGAGAAGGCGTTCCGCGACTTCCGCCTCACCGACGAGGAAAAGGAAGAGTACGTGATGCTGGGGCTCACCGAGGAGGACAAGGCGCTCGCGCTGAACCCCGATTACGTCGAAGCGCTGACCTACAAGAACATCCTAATGCGGATACAGGCCAACCTCACCGAGGACCTCGATCTGCGGGAACAGCTGATCGCGGAGGCCGACGTGCTGCGTGACCGGGCCCAGGAGCTCCTAGACCGACAGACGGGCGCCTAGACATCTCCTATGGGCCATAGCGGGGCTGTAAAGAAAGGTCTGGCCCCGATGCGGAGCCCCCGCACCGGGGCCTGGAACTCGTCGGTTTGAGGCGGAGCTTCGCTGCCAACCCGTGGTGAAAGCCCCTGCCCTGACTCGCGCGGTTTCCTTCGATTTCTTGGGCCGGGCCGCCTGCCTGGAACTGGCGGCCCGGCCCCTTTCCGTGTACGGGTGCTGAGGGAGCGAACGGCACCTCTCGGGCTTCAGGCTACTGGCTTCAGACGCTCCAGAGCCTCAAGGGCTTTGCTGTCAGGCCGGGCGCGGCGAGCACGGGTCGATGC
>DQNS01000015.1 GCA_015659035.1 Acidobacteriota bacterium
GCCCTCCCGTTTCCTCCTGTCTCCTGTCTCCTGTCTCCTGAGAACCGCGCCGAGCCTTCACGCGCGGGTAAGCCGGCGGTACTTGATCCGGTGCGGTCGGTCGGCGGCGGAACCGAGCCGGCGGCGGCGGTCCGCTTCGTAGTCCTGATAGTTCCCCTGGAACCAGACTGCCTGGCTCTCGCCCTCGAAGGCGAGGATGTGGGTGGCGATGCGGTCGAGGAACCAGCGGTCATGGCTGATGACCACGACACAGCCGGCGAACTCGAGGAGCGCATCTTCGAGCGCCCGCAACGTGTCGACGTCGAGGTCGTTGGTCGGCTCGTCGAGCAGCAGCACGTTGGCGCCGGTGCGAAGCAGCTTGGCCAGATGCACGCGGTTGCGTTCGCCGCCCGACAACTCCACGACCTTGCGCTGCTGGTCGCGCCCCTTGAAGTTGAACCACGAACAGTACGCGCGCGACGCCACCCTCCGTGTGCCGAGCGTCACCTCGTCCTCACCGCCGGAGATCTCCTCCCAGACGGTCTTCTCCGGGTCCAGCTCGCGGCTCTGGTCGACGTAGCCCAACGTGACCGTCTCCCCCAGCGTCAGCGTGCCGGCGTCGGGGGTCTCCTCGCCGGTGATCATCCGGAACAACGTGGTCTTGCCGGCGCCATTGGCGCCGATCACGCCGACGATACCGGCCGGCGGCAACGTGAAGCTCAGGTCCTGGATAAGACAACGCTCGCCGTAGCCCTTGCGGAGGTTCGTCGCCTCCACGACGACGTCGCCCAGCCGGGGACCGGGCGGAACAAAAATCTCGGCGGACGCCATCTTCTCGGCGACGTCCTGGTTCAAGAGATCCTCGTAGGCATTGAGCCGGGCCTTGCCCTTGGCCTGCCGCGCCCGCGGCGACATCCGGATCCACTCCAGCTCGCGCTCCAGTGTGCGGCGCCGCTTGGTCTCCTGCTTCTGCTCGACCGCGAGAGTTTGCTGCTTCTGCTCGAGCCAGGAGGAATAGTTGCCCTCCCATGGGATCCCTTCACCGCGGTCGAGCTCGAGAATCCAGCCGGCGACATTGTCAAGGAAGTAACGGTCGTGCGTAATCGCCACGACGGTGCCCGCGTACTGCTGCAGATGCCGCTCGAGCCAGCCGACCGTCTCGGCATCGAGATGGTTGGTCGGCTCGTCGAGCAACAGCAGATCGGGCGACTGCAGCAGCAACCGGCACAGCGCCACGCGGCGGCGCTCACCACCCGACAGGTTGGTGACCGGGGCACGGGGCGGCGGTAGCCGCAACGCGTCCATCGCCAGCTCGACACGCGAGTCGAGGTCCCAAGCACCGACCGCCTCGATCTTGTCCTGCAGGTGCCCCTGCTCGTCCATCGCATCTTGCAGCTCGTCACCCATCAGGCCATCGTTGAAGCTGGCGATCACCTCGTCATAACGCGTCAACAGGCCTTTGTGCTCGGCCACCCCTTCCTCGACGTTGCCCTTCACGGTCTTGTTCGGGTTGAGCTGCGGCTCCTGGGGCAGATAGCCGACGCTGATCCCCGCCGAGGCGAACGCCTCGCCTGTGTAGTCCCCCAGCTCGCCCGCCATGATCCTGAGCACCGTGCTCTTCCCGGCACCGTTCAGCCCGAGGACACCGATCTTCGCGCCTGGCAGAAACGACAGCCAGATGTCCTTCAACACGTCCTGACCGGGACCGTAGGACTTGCCGAGCCCTTTCATCGTGTAGATGTATTGATGGGGCATTCGTGGGTTCTCAGAAGACAGGAGACAGGAGCTTGCGATAGAGTCACGGAGCGGCGGTCGCACGTACGCCGCCGTTCGCAACCAGTCCAGTCTACTTCATGCCCGATTCGTCCTCGGCGGCGGCCGTGGCCGCCACGCCCACACCCGAGCCGTCGCGCGTTGTTCCGGACACCGCTCCGGTGCACGTGCCGAAGGTTCGCAGGCGCGCGGGGTCGCGGCCTTCCGCGCCCGCGACCGACACGGCACCGCCGGTCGACCCCACGCCAGTGGCAGCAGCCACACCGAGGAAGCCCACAACACCGGGTCGGCACCGGCCGCGGCGCAGACCGATCTGGGCCGGCTGGCCGGATGAGAAGCTCCTCGACGTACGGATGTGCGACCTCGGGATGTCGATCGAGGGCACGGTCATCGAGCGACGCATCCGCGACCTGCGCGCCGAGCTCGCGACGCGTGGTCTCACGTTCCGGTCGCACTTCTGGTTGTCGGACGACTGGTTCACGCCGGACGACATTCCGGGCGTGGCCATCCCCTTCTATCTGGCGCACCCCCGACTCGCGCGGCTCGAGCTGGCGCAGCTGCTCGAGGTGGAGGGCGGCACCAAGGCCTGGTGCATGCGGATCCTGCGTCACGAGATGGGACACGCGATTGACAACGCCTACTGTCTGCAACGCCGCCGCAAGCGGCAGAAGCTGTTCGGGCTGTCGTCGACACCCTATCCGGAGTACTACACGCCTAGGCCCCACAGCAAGAGCTTCGTGCTGCATCTCGACTCGTGGTACGCGCAGAGCCACCCGGATGAGGACTTCGCGGAAACGTTCGCCGTCTGGCTCGACCCGCGCTCGGTCTGGGCGAAGCGCTACGCGGACTGGCCCGCGCTGAAGAAGCTCGATTACATGGACGCACTGATGGCCCAGACCGCCGGCAAGGACCCGCTGGTGACGACCCAGCGCATGGTGGAGCCGCTCTCGAGCCTGCGAAAAACCTTGCGGCAGCACTACGCGGAGAAGCGGAAGCGCTACGGACTCGAGTACCCGGATTTCTACGACCGCGACCTGCGGCAGCTGTTCTCCGACGCCACGGAACACGCCAGGAACGTCCCGGCCGCGAAGTTTCTGGCGCGGGTGCGCCGTGACGTCCGCCGCCTGGTCGCGCGCTGGACGGGCGAATATCAGTACCGGATCGACCAGGTGCTCAACGACATGATCGCGCGCTGTGAAGTGCTCGGGCTCCATCTGTCCACACCGGAGGACCGGGCCAAGCCGGACTTCATGGTCCTCCTAACAGTGCAGACGATGAACTATCTGCACGGCGGCCGTCACCGGATTGCGCTGTGAAGACACTTCGCGTGCTCGCCCTGATGCACGACTACATGGTGCCCCCAGAGGACGTGCGAGCGATCGATGTCGTGAACGCGCTCTGGAAGACCGAGTTCGACGTCACCACCACGTTGGCGGCGACAGGGCACGACGTCTACACCCTGGGGCTGGGGGACGATCTGAATCCGATACGACAGGCGATGGACGAGGTCCGACCGCACGTCGTGTTCAACTTGATGGAGGCGTTTCACGAGGTCGGCACGTTCGACCAGAACGTCGTGAGCCACCTCGAGTTGCTGCGGCTCCACTACACCGGCTGTAACCCGCGCGGGATGATCCTGTCGCGCGACAAGGCGCTGGCGAAGAAAGTGCTCGCCTACGATGGCATCCCGGTGCCGGCGTTCACCATCTTCCCGGCCGGCCGTATGGTCCGGCGTCCCGCTCACCTGACGTTCCCGCTTATCGTCAAGTCGCTGACCCAGGATGCCTCCTATGGCATCTCGCAGGCGTCGGTGGTCACCGATGACGCCAGGCTCAGGGAACGTGTCGTGTACATCCACGAGCGGCTCGGCACCGACGCCATCGCCGAGCAGTACATCAAGGGCCGCGAGCTCTACGTCGGCGTCATCGGCAACGAACGGCTGCACGCCTACCCGGTCTGGGAGATGAAGTTCGAGAACATGCCGAAGGGCGCCCGGCGTATCGCAACCGAGCGGGTGAAGTGGAGTACTGTCTACCAGAAGAAACACGGCATCCACTGCGGGAAGGCCCGTCTGCAGCGCGCCGGCATGGAGGAGTACCTGCAGTTCCTCGCTACGCGCGTGTTTCACCTGCTGCAGATGAACGGCTACGGCCGGATCGACATCAGGCTGGACGATAGCGGGCAGCCGTGGGTGCTGGAGGCGAACGCCAACCCGCAGCTGGCGTATGGCGAGGACTTCGCCGAATCGGCCCACCATGACGGGGTGTCCTACGAGGCGCTTCTGCAGCGGATCGTGAACGTGGGCCTGCAGTGGAAGGCCGACTGTGCGGGATGAGGGGTCGCAGCCGCTGGCGCGGCTGCGCTCGAAGGAGTCAGGAGACAGGAGGCAGGAGACAGGAGAAACTGGGGGGCGCCGTCTGCTTCACGACTACTCGAGCTTGAAGCTCACCTCACTGGTCTGACCCGCGGTGACAGTGACCCTCTGCGGCTGGCCGCCGAGCCGCTCGTGCCAGATCGACAGCTCGTGGGTACCGGGCGGCACCCCTTCGATGGTGAAGCTGCCGTCGACGCCGCTCACGGCCCCCAGGTCGTTGCTGACCACGATCCAGCCGCGCATCCAGTCGTGCGAGTCACACTCGAGCCGCACAACACCGGGACGACGAAGCGGGCGCGTGACAGTAAGGCCGGCGAACGGCATCGCGATGTTGAACCCGGTGCGATTGCGGTCGTCGTAGGAGTGCGTCGAGTGCAGGGTGTCGTCCTCGCTCGTGATCTCGAGCTGGCTACGTGTCGGTGTGATCTGCACGTGCGGCACGAACCGGCACCCGGCGTTATTGACCGTCGGCGGGGGCACGTTGGCGGGCCAGGGCACGCCGGCGACCCGCACCACCGCGTTCGCCACATGACCGGCGGCGTCGGCGATGATCTCCTCCTTTGGCACGGTGTCGCCGCAGACCGCCTGGTCGGCGTTCACCTCGAGGGTGCCCGGCGCCGGCGGGTTGTCCATGGTCACGATGCCGGTGATTGACCCGGTCGCCTGGACCCCGCCCTGCAGCGGCACCGCCCCGGCCAGCACAAACGCGCCGACCAATAAGCTCGCCGCCAGCACCGCCCCCGTTCCCGTGCGCCTGTCCATGTGTCTACTGTAACGCACCCGCCGAACCCGTCATACGACCGCCGAGCACGCGGCAGCTGGCCCTGGTGGCGCTCCTTCTTCTCAGGAATGGTCCTCGCGCGCACGGGCGGTTGAAGGAATGGATGGCGAAGCCCTGCGACTTCTTCTGACTCCTGCCTCCTGACTTCTGAGAATCCTCTACAACCTCGTCGGGCTGCCCGTCCGCGACTTCGGGACCTCCACCTTCTCCGGCTCGGGGGTGAAGTCCTCGCCCGGGTTGATGAACCGGTCCTGCTCGAAACGATATTGGGTGTCGTAGAGTTCGCGATACCGGCCACCGGAGGCAAGCAGCTCGTGGTGGGTACCCCGCTCGACGATCTGCCCATGTTCGAGCACGATGATCTGGTCGGCGCTCTGGATCGTGGACAGCCGGTGGGCGATGACGAACGTGGTGCGACCGCGACGCAGCGCCCGCAGCCCGTCCTGGATGAACACCTCGCTTTCGCTGTCGAGGCTGGAGGTCGCTTCATCGAGAATGAGGAGCCGCGGGTCGGCCAGAATCGCCCGGGCGATGGCGACACGCTGACGCTGGCCGCCCGACAGCTTGACGCCCCGCTCGCCGACAATCGTGTCGTACCCATCCGGAAACGCCGTGATGAACTCGTGGCAGTGCGCGATGCGGCTGACCTCCTCGACCTCGGCGCGGGTCGCCTGCCGACGCGCAAAGCTGATGTTCGAGGCGACCGACCCGTCGAACAGGAAGTTCTCCTGCAGCACGACCCCGAGCTGCCGGCGATAGGCGGCCAGCTTCAGCGTCGCCAGATCTCGCCCATCCACCAGAACCCGGCCTTCCTGCGGCCGGTTGAACGCCATGACCAGGCTGACGAGCGTGCTCTTCCCCGACCCGCTCGACCCGACCAACGCCGTCGTCGTGCCGGCCGGCGCCGTCAACGAGACATCGCGCAGCACCTCCACCCCCTCGGTGTAGGAGAACGTGACGTGCTCCAGCTCGATATCCCCTGTCAGCTCATCGATCGTCTCTCGCGACTTGTCTTCGTCGATCTCGGTCGGTGTGCCGAGAATCTCGCGAATCCGGTCGAGCCCGGCGAACGCCTCGGTGATCTGCGTGCCGATCGAGGCGATGGAAACGACTGGCGCCACCACGAATGCGGTGAACACCAGATACTGCAACAGGTCGCCGGGCCCCCACTGTCCGGCGATGATCGCCCGACCTCCCATCACCATCATCAGGGCGCTGAGCCCGCCGATCACGAGGGTGGCTGCCGACGTGGTGGCCGATACCCCGGTGATGGACTTGGCCACGTTCCGCAGCAGGCGGTGGACACCCTTGGCGAACACCAACTGCTCTCGTTTCTCGACGCTGTAGGCCTTGATGATCCGTACGCCACCCAGCGTCTCGCCCAACCGGCCGGTCACCTCGGCGTTGATTTTGCCCCGCTCTCGGAACAACGGCCGCAGCTTCTTGAACATCGTGGCCATGACGAGCCCGAACAGGATCAGGACGATCAGCGTCACCGTCGTCAGCCGCCAGCTCAGATAGAACAACACACCGAGCCCGAGGGTCGCCTGTACGAACCCGCCGACCAGCTGCGCGAGGCCGGTCCCGACGAGGTTGCGGATGCCCTCGGCATCGGTCATCACCCGCGAGATCAGGACCCCGGTCTGTGTGGAATCGAAGTAGCTGATCGGCAGCCGCGTGACGTGCCGCTGGACACGCTTCCGCATCTCGGTGATGGCGCGTTGCGCCGCGACACCCAGCACCTGTGACAGCGCGAACCCCGTGCTCGCTTGCACGATGGTGGCAAGGGCAGCCACGAGGGCCAGCGGCAACAGCATGTCAGCCTGGCCCTCGGCGAGCATCACGTCGTCGACGGCGTAGCCGATCATCCCGGGCAACACCATGCCGGCCAGCCGGCTGACGAGCATCAGCGCCATGCCGAGTATGAGCCGCTTACGATGCCTGTGGACGAGGCTGCGAGCCTCCTCCCACGCACCCGGTGTCGCGAACGGCTTCTTGACTTTCTGCGGTGTGTCGTCTGCCATGGCGCCGGCTTCTTCTGCTTTCTGCCTTCTATCGCCTCCGCCAAGTATAGACTTTCGCCGTGGTTTCTCCCGAAGGACCAGACCGGGGATAGTGTGCCGTTGTGGGCGCCGTGACAAAGCCGCGCTCGCCATGTGCAAGGCGCGAGCAGCGCGCAGACCGGGGAGTATGCAAGCGACGAGCGACGACGCTCGGCAGGATGCATCGGCGACCAGAATGGCACAGCTATCCCCGGCCGGGTCCTCTCGTCGTATCCTCCATCTCGACATGGACGCCTTCTACACCTCGGTCGTACAGCGCGACACGCCGGCGCTGCGGGGGAAACCGGTGGCCGTGGGTGGCCGGCCGGAAGGGCGCGGCGTGGTTGCAGCGGCGAGCTACGAGGCGCGCACGTTCGGTGTTCATTCGGCGATGTCGATGGCCAAGGCGGTGCGTCTCTGCCCCGGTCTGGTCGTCGTCCGCCCCGATTTCACCCGCTACCGCCGGGTCTCGGGGCAGGTGTTCGACATGTATCGCTCGGTGACGCCGCTAGTCGAACCGCTCTCGCTCGACGAGGCCTATCTGGACGTGACCGAGAACAGCTGGGGCGAGCCGCTGGCGACCAACGTGGCCAGGCGGCTCAAGCACTGGATCCGCGAGGAGACCGGGCTAACGGTGTCGGCCGGCGCGGCTCCCAATAAATTCCTGGCCAA
>DQNS01000036.1 GCA_015659035.1 Acidobacteriota bacterium
CGGGTCCGGGGCCACCGCCGTGTCGACCAGAATCCGCTCGAACGGATGGTCGAGGTCCCAGTGATCATTCAGGTGCTGGTAGTGCCAGCGGATCTCGCCGGTGTCGACGTCGAGCGCCAGTGTCGAGTTGTGATAGAGGTGAGTGTTCTCGACCCCGCCGAGCATGAACTTCGGGGCGGGAGAGGTGACCGAGGTCCCCTGGTAGATCAACCGTAACTCTGGGTCATAGCTGGCCGGCATCCAGCTCCCGACGTGAATCCGCTGCTCGTAGGGCACCCCGCCCCAGGTCTCGTCGCCCGGCTCACCCGGCAGGGCCACCGTGCTCCGCCGCCAGAGCTCCTCACCGGTGCGAGCGTCGTGGGCGATCACCACGCAGGTCTCCGGGCCACCCATCGGCCGGCAGCTCCGACCGGAGATCATCTTGCCGTCGGCGATGATCGGTCCGGCGCTGTGACCGGCCGGGTTCACCTGGTAGTCGAAGATCTTGGTTTCCCACACCACCTCGCCGGTCGTTGCGTCGATCCCGATGGCGAAGTCGTCATCCGTCGTGTTGACGATGAGCCGGTCGTAGATCGCCACATTCCGGTTGGTGCGGGCGTTGCCGCCGACCATGTCGTAGACATCGTCCGGCAAGTCGCGCCGATACGACCACCTCAGGTCCCCGGTCACGCCGTCGATCGCCTCGATGACGTCGTCTGACTGCGGCATGAACAGCACGCCGTCGTAGGCCAGCGGCGTGCCTTCCATCCGCCCCGGGGCCATCGCCCGGGTCCAGACCATCCGGAGAGCGCCGACGTTCTCGGACGTGATCTCGTCGAGCGGGCTGTAGCCCCACCCGTCGGTGGTACGCCGCCAGGTCAACCAGTCTTCATCAGCCGGATTCTCCAGCATGGCATCGGTGACGGGCGCGAAGTCGTCGGCCGGTTGTGCGAGCACCGGCGATGGGCTCGACGCAATCAAGATCGAGAAGGCCAGGATGACCACGAGGTGAGCCAAGCTGTCGGATCGCATTTGTTTCGCTCCGTTCATGAGTGGCGCCCGGCTGCAGCCGTGCGTGAGCGTCGGTTGCGCGTGAGGACAGCGCCCCGAGCATGGCCTGTGCAATGGGATTCCCCTGCTCTGCCGCCAGCCGATACCAGCGCAGGGGCCTCCCTCACGTCCGGTTCGACGCCACCACCGGGGTCGTGGAACCGCCTAACGGCCAAGTCGTACTGCGCCTCAGGATCGCCAACTTCCGCCCGATCACGTAAGTCGTCGAATGACTTCGCTGACGGGTCGGTCTCTGATTCCTTCATAGCAACGTGGATGCGGGCCGATTCTACCGCTGGCTGGCAGGATGTTCAATGCGGGGGCTTACGGCTCACGTGGGTGCGCGGCGTCCCACTCGCGGGCGAGGTGCTAGGGAACTGGGACCCGCTGCTTCAGTTCCTCGAACCAATTAAAGATTACGTTGATTCTTGTGGGTACGGCCTCGGGCTCGTGGTAGACCATCAGAAACCGGTCGTCTGGCAGGACACCCCAACGCTCTCTATAAACCGTCAGGTCACTTAGCTCCCAGCCGCCCTCAAACACCACACTAGGCACCGTTGCTTGCAGCACGGGTTCCGTGCTGACTTCGGTCACCATTATCCGATGCCCGCTGCGAAAATAGAGACGGTCGCCTGATGGCGACCAGACTGGGCTTGTACCGCCGGCGGTTGAAACAAGCACCGGATCACTCGAGCGGTCTATCGGTTGAACTGATATCTCGTCTCGCCCAGAAACGTCTGTGACGTATGCCATGGTTCGCTCAGACGGGGACGGACGAGCCTGCCTTTCTTCAGCGGATGTCGTGAGCCACGGTTCTGGAGTGCCACCCAGAGGTAAGTACCAAAGGTCCGCGCCTGTAGTGTCGTTGTTCTCCTCATAGAAGATCGTTCCGTCCGCCATTGCGGCCGTCGGGTACAGGTCAAGCCTCCCCTGAAACACCGCCTCAACCTCACCTGCACCGGACGCAGCCTTCGAATAAAGATTCCACGAACCCTCATGATTGGACGCAAAGACGACTCTCGTGCCGTCGACACTCCAGACTGCGCGCTGCTGCTCGCCATCCTGCGGTAGCTCCGGAACCAACGGAATCCGGCTACCGCGATCAAGATCGTGAATGAAAAGCTTAAAATTCGACATAATCGCAACCCGGCGACCATCCGGAGACAAACTCAGTTGTTCATAGGTTCCTGACGCCGCGTCGACCGGCTCTACACCACCCAACTGATCAACGACCACCAGAGAACTCTTGGACAGATCCAGCGGCGAATACACCAATGTGCCGTTTTCCGACACAGACATCCTAGCGTAACCGTCGATGCCCCCTCCGTCGACGTTTTCGAGCACGGGTTCCGGTGTCAGAGTACTAGCCGCTACTTGATCGTTAGGTAGGGCGAGGATATCCCCTCCGTCGCCGGCAAACACGATGTGGCCGGACGAAACATAGCGACTGCGACGCCATTGGCCAGGCACCACCACAGACTCCGTCATGTCGGTCAGGTCGAGTCGCATGACCGCCTGTGCACTGCCCCACCGACTGAACAACATCTCACGGCCACCTGGCAAAACGGACGGCCAGGTGAAAGCGTAGCTTGAGGTGCGATCGGGTATCAGGAACGGCTCGGGTTCGCCACCGCCCTCATCGATACGATACAACCCGCTATTCCACGAGGGCGTGAAGAAAATCGTGCCATCGTCATGCCAATAGCCCCCTTCGGAAGTTGACGCATCAGCGAGGCGAACCGGTTCACCCGCATCCACTCTTACTTTGAAAAACACACCTCTCGCATAGAAAGCAATCCAGCGCCCGTCCGGCGAAAAGAAAATCTGTTGAGCCTCCTCGGTCCCGTCCAACACACTCAACTCTGGCTCGTCGAGCTGCCTAGTGTAGATCTGGGGCTGAGTATTCCCATCACTCGAAACGAACGCCACCCGTTGCCCATCGCGAGTGATCTCAGGACCGGCCGAGAGAGCATGACCTGGAGGAAGAGAGATCGACGCTCGCGTCAAACCAACCGCGCTAGATGATGGTTGACCCAACCACCCAAACGCTCCCAGCGCGACGGTCGCTAGCCCCAGCACCACAATGAGCAACTGCGCCGGCCGACTCGCGAACAGCAACGTTCCACTTCTTTCACTCAGCCGCTCCTCGCTGAGGCCGAACGCACCCTTCATTACCAAACGTACATCGCCGATGTCCCGTAGGCGCTCCCTCTGGTCCTTCTCGAGGCAACTTCGCACAAGAGCACTTAGGTGCATTGGTAAGTCAGCAGGGAGCCGATCCCAATCCGGCTCTTTCATCATTACCGCCGCCAACGTCTCCGACGCCGTCTCGCCCGTGAATAGTCGTTTCCCCGACAGCATCTCCAGCAGAATCACCCCGAACGCCCAGATGTCCGCCCGCTTGTCAACCGGCTTCCCCTTGGCTTGCTCAGGCGCCATATACGCCGCCGTCCCGATCACCATCCCCATCTGCGTCGCCGCCGTCAGCGACATCGTCGGTGACTCCGACCCACTTGCCCCACTCGCCTCTGGCGTGACCGCCTTCGCCAGCCCGAAGTCCAGTACTTTCACCGTCCCATCTGGCCGCACCTTGACGTTCGCCGGTTTCAGGTCGCGGTGGACGATGCCCTGCTCGTGGGCCGCTTCGAGGGCATCGGCAATTTGCGTGGCGATGGTCAGGGCCTCATCGACCGGGATGGGGCCTTTAGCGATGCGGTCCGCCAGCGTCGGCCCCTCAATCAACTCGAGGACGAGCGCCTGCGTGTCACCGGTCGCTTCCAGCCCGTAAATCGCGCCGATATTCGGGTGATTCAACGACGCCAGGACCTTGGCTTCGCGCTGAAACCGCGCCAGTCGGTCAGGGTCGGCGGTGAACGCCTCAGGCAAGACCTTGAGTGCCACGTCTCGGTCGAGCGTGGTGTCGTGGGCCTGATACACCTCCCCCATGCCGCCTTCACCGATCTTGGCGGTGACCTCGTAGACGCCGAGTCGGGTGCCAGGGGTCAGAGCCATGGGGCAGCGTGCATTCTACCGCTGGCGGGCAGGGGGGGCAATGCGGTGCACGCGGGTGCGCGGCGTCCCCGGAGGTGCTGTCTGCGGCCCGCGCACTGAAGCGCGCGCTGGGCGTCATCCGCCGTCACTTCCTCCTCAAGGGCTACGAGCATGGTGTAGGCGGCCCGGGTCCAGCACCAGATCGCCTTCTA
>DQNS01000011.1 GCA_015659035.1 Acidobacteriota bacterium
AGATACGAGTGGCGCCCCCCCTTCAAACCCGACGCTACTGGCCGCTATCCTCCGCGGCCTCGCGCTTCGCGACCTCGGCCTCGTAGTCCTCGTCGTCGAAGTAGGTGACGTTCACCCAGGCATGGCCCATCTCGTCGGCCGTGCGACTGCCGCTGCCGACCCAGACGTTCGGGTCCGGGTTGGACCGGTTCGCCGCGGTGTTGTCGTACCACGCCGTCACCTTGATCAGCGTGCCCTTCGGCAGCAACGGCGCCGCCTCGTCGGTGTAGACGTAGCTGTTGTGCCAGTTGAAGTTGAAATCGCCCACGTGGCTCAGGAGCTGCCGACGACCGGTCGGCAGAATCGCTTCCATCGACATCGCCGTGCCGCGCAGATGCATGTGGGGCTGGAAGCTCTCGATCCGGCCAGCGCGCTGCAGCGGGAAGAAGCCCTCGGTCATGGTGATGCTGTTGGGCGGAATGTCCATCCGTCCGGTGCCCATCAGATGCAGCACCTGCCGGTGCTCGGGCGGCGAATCCTCCGGATAGAGGTAGACGCCGAGGATGACGTTGTCGGTGATCTCCTCGCCGGCCGCCGCGTAGTGGATGTCCCACTGGATCTCGGAGTCCGGCATCATCAGCTTACCGCTGCCCGGACGCATGATCTCGCCCGTCTTGCCAACGGCCCACTCCATGAACGTGCCGGCGCCCCGGGACCGATCCCCACCGGTGCCGGCGACGGGGTTGGCGGCGTTAGCGGCCCGGAGCTGCGCGTCGGGCTCTTCCTGCACGAGCCTGGCGATCGCGTGGTGGGTGACCTTACGACCTGCCACCGTGCCCGGCCGGGCCTCGATGGCGCGCGCCCAGCGCTGCTCGGTCAGCCCGGTCGGCACTCGCGGCCTCCACCAAGCGTTGGTGGCCTCGGCCGGCACCGTGTAGGGGGTCGACTCGACGATCAGGTCCGGCGGACCATCGAACTGCTCGGCGAAGTACCATTTGGACTCGTCCGGCCAGTCAACCGCGGCCGGCATGTCCTCGGGGTTGCCACGCGGCGCGCCGCCGTCGACCCAGCGGACGACGGTGTCGATCTGCGCGTTGGTCAGCGAGCGGTCGTTCTTGAACTCCGTGATCCCGACCGTGGGGTCGATGTGCCAGGGTGGCATCTGCCGGCTGACGACGCGCTCCTTGATCGACCGCGCCCAGGGTCGCGCCTCCTGGTAGCTCACCAGCGACATCGGCGCGATCGAGCCGGGCCGGTGACACGCTTCGCACTTGGCCTGGAAGATCGGGGCGATGTCCTTCGTGAACGTTGGGACCTCGTCTTCGGCCGCACTCGCGGAGACCGGCGCCATGGCGCCGACCGCGAACACGAACAGGAGAACACCGAGGGACTTGAACATGGCACTCTTCATCGATATCTTCCTTTCGCTCCAGCCTAGTTCGCGCTGATACAGACTCGGTAGTTTCAGACCAAATCCTACCCCAACGCAGGCACTGATCTCAACTTAAACGTCTCATCAGACTCGTTGAGGCCGCTAACGGTAACAATTGCAGTATCTTGGCGGCTCGACAGCGCCCCCTCGGTTCCTCCCCCCTCGCCGCTCATGGGCCATGCCGCGTAAACGGCTGACAGCGTTCGACGTATCCTATCTGTTGAGAGCTTTGCAGCCGGGGTGCAAGCCCCGCTGCATTCGACCGGTGCCCCTGGTGATGAAACTGATGCGGATCTGCGTAGAGATGCCAACTCGTATTGTGGGTCCGGCGCTGGTGGCGTGCGCGGTGCTGGCGTTGACGATCCCGGTGTCGGCTCAGAACGCTGGTCAGGCGGGCGGGTCGCCGGCCGAGACGGTCGCGATCGTCCCGTTCACGAACCTCACAGAAAATCCCTCAGACGACTGGATCGGCGCCGGCATCGCCGAATCGCTGGCGACCGGGCTCCCGGGCAGCTATATGGTCATCGCGCGCGGGCGGGTCTCGGAGACGGCGAATGACGCCAACCGGGGCGGCGGGACGGCGGCGCCAGACGAAGCGCTAGAGGTCGGCCGCCGTCTGGGTGCGCAGTACGTGGTCAGCGGCGCCTACCAGCGGCTCGGCGAGGAGATCCGGATCACCGGGCGGCTCGTGGAGGTCGCCACCGGCGCGGTCGTGCGGTCCGCGAAGGTCGACGGCGTGCTCGACGATCTCTTCAGCTTGCAGGATCGCGTCGTGGCGGAGCTGTCGGGTCCGTCGCCGCGCGCGGCGGCGGCACCGCCCTCGGTCGCGGTCGTTCCGCCGTCGGCCGGGGCGCCGCCAGCGGTGTCGGGCCCGGGCGGCCGCGCGACGGCCGGCACCGTGGCCGACACGGGGTTCTCGGTCGGTGGGGCCGCGCTGCTCGCCGCGATCGATGGTCCACCGCCGCCGATGGCCCCCGAGGTCGTGACACGGGATGAACAGGGACGTGCAACGGTACGGGCCATCAAGCTGGCCGAAGGCATCCGGCTCGACGGTCAGCTCGACGAAGCGGTCTACCGCATGGTGCCGGCGATCACCGACTTCGTTCAGCAAGTACCGGTGGAGGGCGCGGCCGCCACGGAGAAGACCGAGGCGTGGATCATGTTCGACGACACGAACGTGTATGTCTCCGCCCGTGTCTGGGACTCGGCGCCCGAGAGCGAGTGGATCGCCAACGAGATGCGGCGCGACACCAGTCAGCTACGAGATAACGACACGTTCACCGCCTTCTTCGACACGTTCTACGACCGTCGGAACGGCTACAACTTCTATACCAACCCGCTGGGGGCGCGCGCCGACCAGCAGTTCACGAACGAGGGCAA
>DQNS01000110.1 GCA_015659035.1 Acidobacteriota bacterium
ACCGCCGTGGAAGAGCTGCACGAAGCGGACACCCCGCTCAACCAGCCGGCGTGCCATCAGACACTGCCGGCCAAATGGCTCCGTGACCGTCTCATCCAGTCCATAGAGCTTCTTGGTCGCGTCAGACTCCGCCGAGGTGTCGACCGCCTCTGGCGCGCACCCTTGCATCCGGTAGGCCAGCTCGTATGACGAGATCCGGGCAGCCAGCTCCGAGTTGCCCGGATTCTTCGCCATGTCGATCTCGTTCAGCGTCGCCAGCGTGTCGAGCCTGGCGCGCTGCTGTGCCTCGGTCATCCCCTCCGGCGGCTGCAGGTCGACAATCGGGTCACCGCTGGCGCGGAACAGAGTGCCTTGATACGCCGCCGGCATGTATCCGGCGCTCCAGTCGGTTGGGCCGCCGAGCGGTCCGCCGCGATAGTCGTTCATCACGACGAACGCCGGTAGGCTCGTGCTCTCCGACCCGAGCCCGTATGTCACCCAGGACCCCACGCTCGGAAAACCGACCCGGATCTGGCCGCTCTGCATCTCATACGTCGCTTGAATGTGGTCGTTCGACCGGCCATACAGCGACCGGATGAACGCGATCTCGTCGACCTTCCCGGCGATGTGCGGGAAGATGTCCGAGACCTCGATGCCACTCTGTCCGTGCTTCTTAAACCCGAACGGACTCGGCATCAGCGGCCCAGGGTGCCCCTGCCGCACGACGACCGACTCGGCCATAGGCTGTCCGGCGTAGTCGATCAGCGCCTGCTTCGGGTCGAAGGTGTCGACCTGGCTGACCCCGCCGCTCATGAACAGCGAGATGACCGCGGTCGCCCGGGGCTCGAAATGCGACGGTTGCGGCGCGAACGGATTCCCCGGCACCGGCGCCTCGCAGGTGTCGGACTGCACCGCCGCCAGCAGACCCTGCTGATCCAGCGTGTGGGCCAGTGCCAACCCCGCGATCCCGCCGCCTGACTGAAACAAGAAGTCCCGCCGGTTCCAGAAGGTCCGCTTCCGGCAATGATGATGATGGTCGGACATGGCGTCTCCTACCGCAGATACAGGAACTCGTTCAGATTAAGCATGACGTGGGTCAGGTCGACCAGCGACTGCTCCGTGACCAGCGTCTTGGCCACCGCCGCCTCGTTGCCCGTCGGGCTGCGGGTCAGGGCAATGCGATACGCCAGATCGATCTGCCGGTCGAGGTCGTCCGGCGCCTCCTGGCGCAGCCGGTCGGCGAACAGTGCCGCCTGGCTCAGCACGAACTCGTTGTTCATCAACGTGAGCGCCTGTGTTGGGACGGTCGAGACATTCCGAGCCGCCGCCGTCTGGTTCTGATCGGGCAAGTCGAAGGTGTCGAAGAAGGGGAACCCCAGCGAGCGGCGCCGGAAGACGTAGACGCTCCGCCGCCAGACATCCGGCCCGTCGGCCTGGTTGTCCCAGTGCCCCTTCCCCTGAGAGGTCTCGAGGATCTCTTCGGGCACATAGGGAAAGATCCCGGGGCCACCGACCGTCAGGTCGATGCCGCCGCTCACCATCATGATCGAATCACGAAGCGCCTCGGCCTCGAGCCGGTGCGCGCGGTAGTGCCACAAGTACTGGTTGTCCGGGTCGGCCTCGGCGCTCGCGGCATCCACGTGCCCAGAGACCATCTGATACGCCTGCGACGTCATCAGCAAGCGATGCATCTCCTTGACGCTCCAGCCGCGGTCCATGAATTCCACCGCCAGCCAGTCGAGCAGCTCCGGATGGGTCGGCAGGTCGCCCATCGTGCCGAAGTTGTCCAGCGTGCGCACGATGCCGCGGCCAAAGTGGTGGTGCCAGATGCGGTTGACGGCGACACGCGCCGTCAACGGGTTGTCCCGCGACGTGATCCACTCGGCGAGCGCCAGGCGCCGGCCCGACGTGCGGCCGCTCGGACGCGGAATCTCCGTCTCGGGGTCGCCGTATGTCGCGACGGTCACGAACCCAGGCGACGTCTCCGAGCCCGGACTGAACGGGTCGCCACGGATCAGGAAGTAGCTGGGCGGCGGTTTGTACTGATCCGAGCCGCCTTCATACAGGAACGAGCCGGGCTCGTCCGGCGGGATCCGGCACTCGGGACACCCGATGATCTCGTCGCCCTGGCCGTCAGGGGCGAACCGGTAGTCACCGTCGGTCACGATCTCGGCCATCGGCGGCTCGGGCGGTCGCTGCTGCTCGAGCACGTCGACCCGGTCGACCAGCACGGTGCGCCGCGCCGCCTCCGCCGCCGACAACGCCGCGATCACCTGGCGCCGCGGCGGGTTAATCGACAGCACCTGCGCCGCCAGTAGTTGTTCGCCCGGGGTGCGCTCCGCCTCCGGTTTCAACGCGGCCCGTTGCACGTTCTCGGGGAACCGCTGCTGAATCATCTCCAGCTTCAACCGGTCGCGATGCGGCTCCTCGATGGCGCTGATCTGGTCTCGCAACGGCTGCTGCTTGGCGTCGGTCTCGGCGTTCGCGGCGCGATACGCCACCACGCCGGCGCGGTCGAGAAGCGGGTAGTCGATCTCAACATAGCCAAAGATCGCCGCCTGCAGGTTGTAATAGTCCTGCTGCAGGATCGGGTCGAACTTGTGATCGTGACAACGGGCGCATTGCAGCGTCAGCCCGAGCACGCCGCGTCCGACCGTCCCGATGACGTCGTCGAGATAGTCATGACGTCGCTCCGGGTTGTCTTTCTCACGAAAATCCACCCGCGGCCCGGCGCGAAGGAACCCGGTCGCGATCCGGGTCTCGTCGGTCGTGTAGTCGAGCTCGTCGCCCGCGATTTGCTCGCGGATGAACTGGCTATAGGGCTTGTCCTTGTTGTAGGCGTTGATGACGTAGTCGCGATACCGCCAGGCATTCTCCCGGACATAGTCCTGCTCGAACCCGGTCGAATCGGCATAGCGGGCCACATCCATCCAGTGTCGGCCCCAGCGCTCGCCGTACTGCGGCGAGGCGAGCAACCGCTCGATCAGCCGCTCCCACGCGCCGCGGTCGGTGTCGGCAAGAAACTCGTCGATCTGCGCGAGAGTCGGTGGCAGCCCGGTCAGGTCGAGAGTAGCGCGCCGCAGCCGCGTGAGCGGGTCGGCCGTCGGCCCGGCCACAACACCGGCCTCGCGACGCGCGACATCGAGAAACCGGTCGACAGGATGCTCGAAGGCACCTGAGGCGGGCACCGAGGTGTGGCGTGGCAGCTGGAACGCCCAGTAGTCCCGCGCGCCCGGCGGCAGCTGCGTGTTCTCGAGCGCCGCCAGCGCCTCCGCGGCACTCGTCGCACCACCGGTGTCCCAGTGCGCCCCGTCGTCGATCCAGGTGCGCACCGCGGCAATCTCGGTGTCGCTGAGCGTGTCGCCGCCCATCGGCATGCGCGGGTCGTCCAGCCCGGCCAGCACCCGATACAGGCGACTCTCATCAGCGCGTCCCGGTACGAGCGCCGAGCCTCTGGTCCCCCCCTCGATGGCCGTGTCGCGTGTGCGCAGATCGAGGTCTGACAGTTGCGACGCCTCGCCATGGCAGTTCCAGCAACTGCGCTCGAAGATCGGCCGGATGTGCTCGGTGAAGGAAACCGGCCCGCCGGTCTGTGCCTGAGCAACCGACCCATACAGCGCGACCATCATCCCGGCCACCACAGCGACCGTTCCGACCGTCCTGCAAACCGTCAGACCTTGCCGCATCGATATCCTCCAGCATCGCACCGGACACCAGGAACTTACAAAATATCTCACATAGCATAGCAAAATCGACGACGTTCTCGCCGTATTCGACACTACAGCAGGTGTCGCGCCGCCGTCGTCCAGCGTGATCGCTTGATCTTGGTCGTTCGCTCGACACGTGCGGGTCTCAGCGGGCCGGGGCAGGGTCTCGTAGGGTCCGGTCCTCGAAACGGGCGTTGCCCAGGATATTCTCGAGACCGTGATTCCCCTCGTGACAGGCGTACTCATACATCGGCTGGTCGGTCTTCACCATCGGAAACATCAGGGTCCAGGGGCTGATCCATGTCGCCGAATCGTCGGCGGTGATCTCGTAGTGAATAGTGTCCGGGCCGACCCGAGTGAAGCGCTCGACGAGACGCAGCCCCTCGGTCGCTCCTCTGAACGCGCCGCCGATCGAATAGTTGGCGGACTCGACCACAAGCGTGTTGCCCTCCCATCGACCACGCGAGTCCCCATGCCACTGCACGACGTTTGACGTCAGCACCGGCCGACCGTCCAACGGCACCACCCGCGTGTCGTGAATCATCTCGGAGACAATGACCACATGGCTCGGGGTCTGCAGGATCTGGTAGTTATTGTTGTAGGCACCGGGCAACCGCGGCGTGCCAAACGTCAGGCAGCGCTCACTGTTGCTCCGATACTCCGCCGCATCCGCCGGATGCGCGCGGCGGCGTGCCGCCCTGGCGGCAGAACGCTCACGTGCCTCCTCCGTCGTCGGCGGAATCCGCCCGGTCGGCGGGTCGACGATGAGCGACGTCCGGTTGTCGTCCGTCAGCTCCTTGCCATAGTCCAGCCACCACTTCGCATGGACGCTCGGTGACCGGTCGTAGTCGGCCTGCTGCTCCAGCGTGCGCGCCTGGTATGCCGC
>DQNS01000059.1 GCA_015659035.1 Acidobacteriota bacterium
CATCGGGCCGAGGGCATGGTCTTCTGCAAGCTGCTGGTCAGCCCGATGCCCCACGCGCGGGTGCGCTCGATCGACTCCAGCGCAGCCGAGGCGCTCCCGGGCTTCGAAGGCATCCTGACGTACGACGACGTGCCCGAAGCGATGGCACCGGGCGAGACGTCCCTGACCAAGGAGCCGCGGTATGAGGGCGAGCCGATTCTCGCCGTGGCGGCGGTTGACGAGCAGACCGCGGCCGCAGCGATCGAGCTCATCGACCTCGACCTCGAACCGTTGGAGTTCGTCCTCGACCCGCTCGACAGCCTGCGTCCGGGTGGACCGAACGCGCGGACCGAGGGCAACACGATGATCGGGCGGGAGCTCGGCGAAATCAAGTGGACCGAGGCCGACGTGGCCGGGTTGGACGCGGGCCAGATCTCGATGGAGGCCGAGGCGGGCGCCGAGTGGGAGTATGGCGATCTCGCCGCCGGGTTCGCCGAGGCGGACGTGATTATCGAGGAGCACTCCTACCACCAGTCGTTGTCGCATCAACCGCTGGAGAGCCGGACGACCATGGCCTACTGGGAGGGCGGGAAACTCTATGTCTACCCGTCGGTCCAGAGTACGGCCCGTGCCGTCGGTCCGATGGCGCGGCATGCCGGTATCGAGCCGTCCGACGTGGTGCTCATCAACGAGTTTACCGGGGGCGGGTTCGGCAGCAAGGGCAGCGGCTATCCGCAAGCGCAGATTCCGATTCTGTTGTCGAAAAAAATCGGCAAGCCGGTCATGATGCGGGTCACCCGGCGCGACGAGACCTCGTTCGGCAAGGCGCGTCCGGGCGTGCAGGCGCGGATCAAGCTCGGGATGCGGCGCGACGGCCGGATCACCGCGCTCGACATCCACGCCATCGGCGATGGCGGTCCGTATGGACGGTCTGGTGATCACATGAACGTCGGTGTCATCGGGTCGCTTGCCTACCAGCCGGTGGCGATGCGGATGCGCGGCACCGGCGTCTACACCAACACGCCGCCGCGAGGCGCGCAACGGGCACCGGGTGGCGAGCAGTCGATGACGATGCTCTCGCCGATTATCCAGAAGGCGGCGAAGCAGCTCGGGCTCGACCAGGTCGAGGTGCTGAAGATCAACGCCCCGGCGGGCCAGGCCACGTTCGGTGCCCCGGGGCGAGACGGCCGGCGGAGTAACGTGTCGAGCGCGTTCGCCAGGGAGGCGATCGACAAGGGCGCCGAGCTTTTCAACTGGCGCGAGCGGGTCCAGCGCAGCGGCCGGCGCAACGGCTCGACGGTGACCGGCATCGGCGTCGCGCTCAGTACCTTTGCGGCCGGCGCCTCCGGCGTCGACGGGCTGTTCGTCATCAAGCCGGACGGGCGGATGTACATCAAGTCCGGTATCGGCCCGCTGGGCACCGGGTCGACCTTCGACATGATGCGGGCGGCGGCCGAAGGCATGGACATGCCGTGGGAGCGGTGCGAGGTCGCTTGGGGTAACACCAGCCGGCACCTGCCCTGGAGCTGTACGCAAGGCGGCAGCTCCACCACCCACGCCCACACCCGGGCGAACTGGGCGGCGGCGCTCGACGCCCGTCAGAAACTGCAGGAGATCGCGGCACGTGATCTGGGTGGGTCGCCGAGCGACTACGAGATCGGCGGCGAGCGGGTCTATCGCCGGGGTAATGGCTCGCAGGGCATGAGCTTCGCGCGGGCTGCGCAGCGAGCCATTGATCTCGGTGGCACGTATGACGGCCACGA
>DQNS01000085.1 GCA_015659035.1 Acidobacteriota bacterium
GAACGACAGGATGCTTACCTTCTCCCGGGCCGTGCCGATCAGCCGCAGCCCCGGCACCGCCGAGAGCCTATCGGTCGCGTAGTCGAGCAACCGCCGCTCGTGACCGGCGATCGCCTCGAACCCCACGCTCCGGATGAAATCGACCGCCGCGCCCAGCCCGATGGCGCCGGCGATGTGTGGGGTGCCGGCCTCGAATTTGTGCGGCACCTTGTTGTAGGTGGTGCGTTCGAAGGTCACGGAGCTAATCATGTCACCGCCGCCCTGGTAGGGCGGCATCGCCTCGAGCCAGCGCCGCTGCCCGTAGAGCGCGCCGATGCCGGTCGGGCCATACAGCTTGTGCCCCGTGACCACGTAGAAATCGCACCCGATCGCCTGCACGTCGACCGCCCTGTGATACGCCGCCTGGGACCCGTCGATCAGCACCGGGATGCCCTGGGCATGGGCGAGCTCGACCACCTGCCGCACCGGGTTGATGGTGCCGAGC
Organism: Acidobacteriota bacterium; assembly: GCA_015659035.1. Lineage (GTDB taxonomy): Bacteria > Acidobacteriota > Vicinamibacteria > Vicinamibacterales > UBA8438 > NP936. The sequence goes on from DQNS01000085.1 coordinate 485, forward strand.
GAGTTCGACATGTGGACAATCGACACCAGCTTCGTCCGGGGCCCGAGCAGCGACGCCAGCTCGTCGAGCATCAGCTCGCCGGCGTCGGTGATCGGCACGACCCGCAGCCGGGCTCCCTTCTCCTCGCACAGCATCTGCCACGGCACGATGTTCGAGTGGTGCTCCATCGTCGAGATCACCACGTCGTCACCCTCGCCGACCTGCCAGCGGCCAAACGTCTGCGCCACCAGGTTGATCCCCTCGGTCGCGTTACGGGTGAAGATGATCTCGGCCGGCTCGGCCGCGTTGAGAAACGCCGCGACCTTGCCACGCGCGCCCTCGTAGGCCTGGGTGGCGTTCTGGCTCAGTTGGTAGACACCGCGATGAATGTTCGCGTTCTCGGCCGCGTAGTACCGCGACAGGGTGTCAAGCACCACCCGCGGCTTCTGGGTGGTGGCGGCGTTGTCGAGATAGGCGAGCGGCTTGCCGCCGACCGTCCCGGCGAGGAGCGGGAACATCTCGCGGATCTCCCGCACGTCGAGCGTGGCTTCTCCTGCCTCCTGCCTCCTGTCTCCTGTCTCCTGTAGAGCCCTCATCCCATCACCCCGACCGGCAGCCGTTCGAGCAGCTGCGCATCGAGCTGCGTGCGAATCGCCTCGACCTTGATGTGCCCGAGCAGGTCGGCCGCGAACGCGTGCGTGAGCAGCTGCCGGGCCTGGTCCCGTGCCAGACCGCGCGACCGCAGATAGAACAGGGCGTCTTGGTCGAGCTGACCCACCGTCGCACCGTGCGTGCACTTCACGTCGTCGGCGAAAATCTCGAGTTGCGGCTTGGTCGTGATCTGGGCATCCTCGGACAGCAGCAATGTCTTGTTCGACTGCTTCGCGTTGGTCTTCTGCGCATCGAGCCGGACGATGATCTTGCCGTTGAACACGGCCCGGCTCCGCCCGCCGAGGATCCCCTTGTAGAGCTCGTGGCTGTCACAGTGCGGCTGCGCATGGTCGATCGTCGTCTGGTTGTCGACCAGCTGCCGCCCGTTCGCCAGATACAACCCGTTCAGCGCGCACTCGCCGCCCTCGCCGGCGAGGACCACGCGCGCCTCGTTGCGCACGATCGCGCCGCCCAGCGTGATGATGTGCGACGAGAAGTTGCTGGCGCGGCCAAGGGTGACGTGGAGGCTGCCGACGCGGAATGCCGCGTCAGCCTCCCGCACCAGGGTGTAGTGATCGATGAGGGCGGCATCGCCGACCGAGACCTCGGTGACCGTGTTGCTCAGATACGGCGTCTCACCGTCGCCGGCGTAGCTTTCAACCACCCGGACCTGGCTGTGGGCGCCGGCCACCACGAGCACCCTGGGCTGGCTCAGGACCGGCGCCGCGCCGCTCCGCGTGACGAAAAGCAGATGGATCGGCGTGTCCACCACAACCCCTGACGCCACCTCGACAACGGCGCCGTCACACAGGAACGCGGTGTTGAGCGCGGTGAACGCCTGGCTCTCGATGCGCGCGAGGCGCCCGAGGTGCAAGGCGACCGCCGCCGCATCATCATCATGATTCTGGGCCAGCACGGTGGCGAGACTCCGCGTGCGGACCCCCGCGGGCAACCCGTCGGTCGTCGACAGCGCGGGTGCGAACGTCCCGTTCACGAACACCAGCTCCGGGCCACCGAGCCGGGGCAGGTGCAGGGCGTCGAGATCGGCCCGTGTGTAGTCGGTGCGGGTGGTCGGCGCCACGAAAGGCTTCTCGGCGATCCGGGCGATGTTCGTGAAGCGCCACTCCTCCAGCCGTGTGGTCGGAAACCCGAGACGATCGAAGCAGCTGAACGCGTCGTCGCGCAGTGACGCCAGCGCGCCGGGGAGTGTGGTCTGCTGCGTGAACCGGGCAAACTGCTCAGCGTAGCGGTCTGAACTGGTGGCGACTGCGGTCATCTCAAGTGGTCGGGGGCTAAAGATGGTGGCGAAGCCCTCCGGCTTCTCCTGCCTCCTGTCTCCTGTCTCCTGGGACGCTCGTTACACGGCCGCCGCCGGCGCGGTCTCGATCCAGCCGTAGCCCTTCTCCTCGAGCTCGAGCGCCAGCTCCTTGCCGCCCGACTTCACGATCCGGCCGTCCGAGAGCACGTGGACGAAGTCGGGAACGATGTAGTTCAACAGCCGCTGGTAGTGCGTGACCACCACCATCGCGCGCTCCGGGCTGCGCATCGCGTTCACGCCGGCGGCGACGGTCTTCAGCGCGTCGATGTCGAGCCCGGAGTCGGTCTCGTCAAGAATTGCCAGCGACGGCTCCAGCACCGCCATCTGGAAGACTTCGTTGCGCTTCTTCTCGCCGCCGGAGAACCCCTCGTTGACCGGCCGGTTCATGAGACTGTCGTCCATCCCCAGCAGCGTCATCCGCTCACGGGCCAGGGTCATGAAGTCGATGGCATCGAGCATAGGCTCGCCGCGGTGCTTGCGCACCTCGTTCAGCGCCGCCTTCAACAGGTAGGCGTTGTTGACGCCCGGGATCTCGACCGGATACTGGAAGGCGAGAAACAGCCCCGCGCGCGCCCGCTCCTCCGGCTCCAGCTCGAACAGGTCTTGCCCCTTGAAGGTCGCGGAGCCGGCGGTCACCTCGAGCCCGTCGCGGCCAGCCAGGACACCGGCCAGCGTGCTTTTGCCGGAGCCGTTGGGCCCCATGATGGCATGCACCTGGCCGGCCTTCACCGTGAGGTCGATGCCGTTCAGAATCTGGCGGTCACCCGCCTTGGCGTGCAGATTGCGCACCTCGAGCATGATCTTCTTTCTCGCCTTCTTCTTTCTCGTCC
>DQNS01000027.1 GCA_015659035.1 Acidobacteriota bacterium
CATGGCGGGCGGGCTGGCGCTGTTTGCGACCCGCCCGGTGCCGCTGATCGGACAGCCGCGTCAGACACCACAGTTCGCCGGCCCGCCGTTCAGCCTGGGGGTCGCGTCGGGCGACCCGTCACCCGACGGGGCGGTGCTGTGGACCCGTCTCGCGCCGGTGCCGCTCGAAGGCGGCGGCATGCCGGACGAGAACGTGGAGGTCGCCTGGACGGTGGCGCGGGACGAGCGGATGACCCAGGTGGTGCAACGTGGCACCGTCGTGGCGACCCCGGCACTCGGGCACGCGGTCCATGTGGAGGTGGGGGGGCTGGAGCCGGACCGGTGGTACTGGTATCGCTTCAGGTCGGGCGGCGAACTCAGCCGCGTCGGGCGTACCCGGACATTGCCGGCGCCCGGCGCGCCGGTCAACCAGCTGCGGATGGCGTTCGTCTCCTGCCAGCACTACGAGACCGGGTTCTTCACCGCGTACCGCCACATGCTGGAGGACGACCTCGACCTGGTCTTTCACCTGGGTGACTACATCTACGAGTATGAGGGACGTGACGGACGGGCCCGCAAGCATACCGGTGACGAGATCGAGCTGCTTCGCGACTACCGTAACCGCTACGCGCTCTACAAGTTGGACCCGGACCTGCAGGCGGCGCATGCCAGGTTTCCGTTCGTCGTCACCTGGGACGACCACGAGGTGGACAACAACTACGCGGCCGACCTGTCCGAGGAGGAAGGGTTTCCGGCCGAGCTGTTCCTCCGGCGCCGGGCCGAGGCCTATCAGGCCTACTTCGAGCACATGCCGCTGCGGCGTTCCTCACTCCCCAGCGGGCCGAGGATGCAGCTCTACCGCCAGTTCGCGTATGGCGACCTTGCGTCGTTCTTCGTCCTCGACACCAGACAGTATCGCACCGACCAGCCGTGCGGCGACCGCAGCGGTCCGTCCTGCGACGGGGTGACGGCGGCGGACGCGACGATGCTCGGCGAGGTCCAGGAGCAGTGGCTGGTCGATGGCCTCGACCGGTCGTCGAGCCGGTGGAACGTGTTGCCGCAACAGGTGATGATGGCGCGCGTGGACCGCGTCCCCGGTGAGGCCGAGCGGATCAGCATGGACCAGTGGAGCGGGTATGAGGCGCCCCGTCGCCGGTTGATGGAATTCCTTGCCAGACGGCGCCCGGCCAACCCCGTGGTGCTGACCGGCGACATCCACACCAACTGGGTGAACGATCTGAAGGTCGACTACGCGGACGAGGCGGCGCCGGTCGTCGGCACCGAGTTCGTGGGCACGTCGATCACCTCCGGCGGCGACGGGTCAGACGTGCGGGACGGCACCGCCGGCATGCGCTCTGAGAACCCCTGGGTGCGGTTCTTCAACGCCCAGCGCGGCTACGTGCGGTGTGTGATCACCCAGCAGACCTGGACCGCCGACTACCGGGTCCTGGAGTATGTGACCCACCAGGGCAGCCCCATCTCGACCCGCGCGTCATTTGTTGTCGAGGATGGCCGCCCGGGTGCGCAGCGGGCCTGACGACAGGCGCCTTGCAGTCGGGGTGATGGCTGCAACGGACTCCCGCCTGAGAATCACCTTTGAACCCCTCCAGACACGGGCCACTAAGCCACCGAGATCGCGGTCCGAGGAAATCAGGCCGCAGACACTTGGTTCGAGAACATTTCCGATGGAGGTTCGCAGGCGGCGGGAGTCGAACCTGATCAACCATGTTTCTCTAACATGTCGATGACGTGCGGCTTATCGGTCTAACCCGTTGTGCGATCCCCGCTTATCCATCGACTGGAGCTGTTGATGAAGCACCTCGGCCTGGCGGCGTCCGAGCAGCACCAGCACGTCCATCAGCACGTGCACTTCACGCCCGAGCAGTTGAACCGGATGACGGACGACCAACTCGACCGTGCGGAGGCCGCCTACACCACACTGGTAGCCCTGGAGCAGGAAGTCGCGTCGGCTGACGCCCAGCGGGCGCGCTTCAGTGCGCGGGCCGCAGACGGCGCCTGGTGAGCCCACACGCTCTCGTCCGGTGACGCCCAGCCCCTCGCATTGCACCCCCCGTGCCCGCCCGCGGTAGGATGAGCCTGCACCATGTCCCTGACCCCCGGCACGCGGCTCGGCTTTCCTGATCTTCAAGACCGTCGACGGTTTCTGCGTGATGGCAAGGTGGGACTCATGACACGCACTGTCTTGGCGCTGGCACTGGGAATCGCAAGTCCAATAACTCCCGCATACGGGGGTGACGACAGGGTCCAGTTGGACCTCGTCCACCCGCGGGATAGAGCGGGATTCGTCTACTCGCTTGAGCTCGAAGGCCCAGACCATCTCGTTGGACCGCTCCACGTCCACCCGGTCCGAGTCGGCAAGGTTGACCTGAGGAAGGAAGACGGCGTCTGGAGTGGATGGGTTGGATTTGATCTATATCTGCAGGCGGGGAGGGCCGAGCCGCTGGGCAATGGAGAGATCAAAGTTACGTTGCAGTCGGCCCGTTGGCGTGCGCTTCACCAGTTCGTCATCCGGCCGACAGCCGACGGAGGGGTCGAATTGTCTGGCCGGGGAGTGTGGGATGGAGCGCAACATGCCCACAGCTTTCTCTCGGCTGATGCCACCACGCTCACAAGTGGCCACTGCGGTGACGTGCGGTCCCGGCGAAGCCTCAGTTCATGTCTGAGATTTACTAGTGAAGCCGGGCGAAGCTACGAAGGTCAGTATGGTGGCCGCCAGGACGGCAATTCCCGTCGCTACCGACTGCAGGCCGACGGGCATCTGACGCCGGCGGCAACGGCACGAGAAGATCCGGTGCTCTACGTTCTGCTGTACGTATTAATACCGGGCAGTGAGTTTTGCCCTCAGTGCGGATGGGCCCCGCCGCCGGGTCGTTTCATGCCATCTCCGCCACGGCCGACCGACCCTTGCTCTGCCGACAGTCCCTGTAGGACCCCTGCAGAGGTCGGGGATCCACCGCTCCAATAATTCGTCAGCACGATCAGCAGAACCACAACGAGCCACACGCCGATTCCCCATGCTCTGCTTTTCATGATTCTCCCTTCGTGGGCCTCTCCGACCCAATGCACGTCGCAGGTTATTTCAGTTTCGATCTAGTCGCCAGCCGCCGCGCACCCGCGTGAGCCGCCTTGCACCCCCTACCAGCCAGCGGTAGGAAGGACCGCCCCGGGGCACCTCGATCTGGTGAACGGGCAGGGGTGGGGGGCGGCTGGGTGGATGATGCCGATCGCCGTGGGACCCCCGGCTGCTCGGACCCGGCTATGTCACTGTCGGCTTTCTTTCTGTGTGGACGATTGAGGACGGCCAGGACCCCATCTCTCGGAACATCTTGCACAAACTTGCACACGGGCGTACGCTGCCTCAGCAGGCAGTCATGGCATGAAGTCTTCAGGGCAGTCCGACCCGTTTCGACATCGACAGCTACCTGACCCGGTATCCGTTGGTTCACTGGAGCGCCCTAGACACCAGGGCGGGTTCTCCGTGGGCGACCGTGCTTTCCGGGGTCGGGCGGTGGGCGAGTCGGGTGTCGACGCCGTGATCGAGGTGGACTCGGTTCCCCTGCTGCCGGGGACCCGGGAACTCGCCGATGCGGGTGCCGTAACTGGTGACAGCCGCCGAAACCTGGACTGGGCCGACCGGTTGCTGGACAGGGGTGACACCGGCGAACTCGACGTGCTCCTCCTGGCCGATGCCCAGACGGCGGGCGGCCTGCTGTTCGGTGCCGAGTCGGCACGGGCACAGGAGGCGGTCACCGAACTCCGGGCCACGGGACACACCGCCGCCGTCATCGGGAACGTCGTCGTAGGCGACGGGCGGCTGCATCTGGCCTGAGGTGTGGGCCTGCCTAGCGTGCTGGTCCATGCCCAAGCGACTGCCGATCGGCATCCCCCAGACGGCCGAGGAACTGACGGCCGAATGGCTCACCTGGGCGTTGCGTGAATCGACCGGAGCAGGCGACGCCCGTGTCGTCGCCTTCACGACAGCCGACCCGGGCGCTGGCGTCGGGTTCTCCGGGCTGTCGGTCCGGATCGACCTGACCTGGGAACCGGCGAACCCCGAACTGCCCGACGCGGTGCTCGCCAAGTTCCCGACGGACATCCGGACCAACCGTGGCCTCGTCGAGAGCGAAGGCTGCTACGACCGGGAGTTCGACTTCTACGAACGCTTCTCCGACGACTTCCCCATACGGATACCCCGCCTGCTCCACGCCGTCCGCGACCCGGGACGCGCCTGGTCCTCGATGGAACGGCAGTTCCGGTTCCTCAACCGGGTGCCGAACTGGATCGCGCGCCTGATCGGCAGGTACTCCCATAAGATGGCCCGCCCGACGAAGCGCAGGTTCGCCATGCTGCTCGAATATGTGGACGAGGCGCGGGTCACGCCGCTGGACCAGGTCCCGCCCGAGGCGGACCTCCAGGCGGCCCTCGGGGCACAGGCGAGGTTCCATGCCCACTGGTGGCGCTCCCCGGTGCTGCACGAGGAGGCCCCCTTCGGCTGGCAGACCTGCTCACAGGTGCCGCACATCCTCAACGGCACCTACGCGGTGCATCGGGACGCCGTCGTGGCCGAGTACCCGGAACGGCTTACGCCCGACGTCATGCGATACGCCGACTGGGTCGACGCCAACCTGACCGCCATCATCGACCACCTCAACGACAAGATGGCGTTCCTGCACGGAGACGCCCGCAGCGACAACATGCTCTTCACAGACGAGGGCCTGGTGCTCATCGACTTCGGCATGGTCAGCTCGGGGCGTCCGGCGTGGGACGTGGGGTACCTGCTGTCGTCCACGCTGCCCTCGGGTCCGACCGCACGGTCGGAACTCCTGCGACTGTGCCGCAACTACCACGCCAATCTGGTCGCCGCCGGGGTCACAAGCCACCCACTCGGGCAGTTCCTCAACGACATCGACCTCTGTCTCGGCGTCCAGATCCACCGGATGATCCTCATGGCGGCGATCTTTATCGGTGAGGGCTACGGCGACGCGACGCTCGCCGAACTCTGGATGACCAAGGTCATCGACCAGTTGCCCGAGGAACTCCCGACGATCGGCGAGGTGGCCTGACCGCCAGACGATAGGAAACATTAGAGAACGACGAGGCGCTGTAACGAGCTTGCGCGGCCCTGCTGTGGCGGCTAGGATTCACACATCCACATGACGCATCGAGTGCCTTCTCTGCGACCCGGCGTCCACATCCTGGCCTTGCTGCTGGGTCTGGCGCCCTGCCGACCGAGTCACCGGCAGGTCAGACGCAGCCCCTGCATGGCTACATCACCAACCTCAGCGTGGTAATCGAAGGCGGCATGATACACGCGTCCTATGACATGGAGTCCGACGACGCGGACATGATGTTCATGGTCCGGGCGGTGGGTCCGTAACTCTGATTCGATCCTGAGCGGACAGCGCACCGCTGACTGATTCGCTCGTCCTTCAAACCACCGTGCCCGCGAGTGGGTCTGCACCCGCATGAGCCGTAAGCGAGTCATCAGCCCCGACGTCAGCAAAGGCTGACCGTGTTGTCGGTCAACAACATGATTCCCGCTCATTACCTCCCCCCCCTCGCACCCCGTGCCAGCCGGCGGTAGGATCGGCGTCTACACCCGCAGCGTCGTGGTCGTCGGAATGGAAGAATTGCTCGTCACCGTCGTAACCAGTGTGATCGTGGTTTCGGGAGTCACGGTTATTTATAGGGTTCTTCCATTTAGAGCTTTGAAGGCTAGAAAACCACGACTCGCCTTTTCCCCAAAGTATGTCGTAAGAGTCACCAAGTCACTGGCTGAGCTAGAACTCACACTGGAGAAGCTTGAATTCTATGCTCCGTGGAAGAACACGGCCGATATGCTTCGAGAACTGGGAGCGAGGTTCTGATGAAACAGGGCACTGAGATTCAAGAGGACCAAGCGGCATTCGACAGGTTCAAAGATGCTGTCAAGACCATTATGGCAGTGCCCAAGGTCGTTGTTCAGAAGGCAGACAAGGCCGCCGCATCAGGCAAGAAGACGCGCCCGAAACAACAGGAATAGCCGTCCATGGGGCTGAGAGAGACCGTGCGTGCCGTCGCCATTGTCTTCAACATACTGGCACTGCTTGGGTTTGCGGCGCTGTTGCTTCTCGACTCCTCCGACGATGGCCCTTGGCTACTGCCCGTGGTGGTCTGCGCGCTGATTTCAGCACTTGCGGCGCTGCTCTGGCCTGGATCTCGGCGTTAGACCCACGGCACGCCATTGGGTCAGCCAAGTATGTTGTTA
>DQNS01000022.1 GCA_015659035.1 Acidobacteriota bacterium
CAGCACCGTCACGCTGTAGGTCAGGGCGAGGCCACTGCGGGGGCGGACCTGGGCTTCGGTGCCGGGGGGCAGCTCGAGCGCGAGGCCGGTGCCGAGGAGCCCCGCCCCTAGCGCGGTCAGGCCCGCCGGAACTGCTTGGCGTGCTCCCTGACCTCGAGCCGGCCCATCTTGTGCTTGAGCGTGCTGAGCGGTACGCCCAGGTAGCGCGCTGCGGCCGACACGTTCCACTCTTTCCGCTCGAGTGCTCGGAGGATGAAGTTCCGCTCGAAGGTGTCGCACGCGGCCTGAAGCAATTCAGCCTTGCTCTCCGGACGGTCGTCGAGACGGGCGAGGTGATACTCGAACGGAAGATCCTCCTCGGTCAGCGTGGTCTTGTCGGTCAGCGCGACGAGACGCTCGATCAGGTTCTCCAGCTCGCGGATGTTGCCCGGCCACCGCTGGTCCATGAGGATCTTGAGAGCGGAGTCGGAGATGCCCCGGATCTGTTTTCTGAATCTCACGTTGTATCGATCCAGAAACAGCTCTACGAGACCCGGTATGTCCGCGGCGCGCTCACGCAGCGGCGGCATCTTGAACGGGATGACGTTGATGCGATAGTAGAGGTCGTCGCGGAACTTCCCCTCTTTGACCGCCCGGTCGAGATCGACGTTGGTCGCTACCACCAGCCTGAACTCGGTCTTGATCTGCTTTGTGCCGCCGACCCGCTCGATTTCGCCTTCTTGGATGGCGCGGAGCAGCTTGGCCTGCAAATCGAGCCCGAGATCGGCGATCTCGTCCAGAAACAGCGTGCCGCCGGCGGCCAACTCGAACTTGCCGAGCTGCTGTCGCATGGCGCCCGTGAAGGAGCCTCGCTCGTGTCCGAACAGGTTGCTCTCGAGCAGATCCCTCGGTATCGCCGCGAGATTGACGGCGATAAACGGCGCGACGCCGCGGCCCGACTCCCGATGGAGGAGCCGGGCCAGGAGCTCCTTGCCGGTCCCGCTCTCCCCCTGAATGAGCACGGTGGCCGGCAGCCGTGCGACCTTCTGCGCGAGATCGACGATTTCACGCATCGCCTTGCTCGGCCCGAGCACGAACTTGCGGTCGCCCTGCTCCTCGACCTGGGCGTTCAGGGTGATGAGCTGGCGGCTCAAGTCCTGGCGTTCGAGGGCGTTTCTGACGAGCGACCGCAGCCCGTCGTAGTCGAAGTCCTTGGTGATGTAGTGGTAGGCGCCCTGCTTCATCGCAGTCACCGCCACTTCCACTTCGCTCAGCGCCGAGACCATGATCACCTCGACGAGGCTGTAGTTCTCCCGGACGATGGTCAGCAGCTCCAGACCGCTCATGCCGGGCAACCGGACGTCCAGAAGGATCAGGTCCACGTCCTTCCGGTTGAGGATGGCAAGCCCCTCCTCACCGGTCGCGGCCGTCAGGATCAGGTATTCACGCTTCAGGATCGCCGTCAGCGTGTCCCGCATCCCTTCGTCGTCGTCGACGACGAGAACTGTTTTGGTCTTTGGGCTCATAGACTTACGGGTGACCTCGATTGTAGGTTGGGGTTTGGGTGAAAGCAAGGGGCCCCTGTCTATCCCGTCTTGACACCCCGAGGCCGTCCGCATAAGGTAGCGCCCCTGTCGCGCCTTGCCATGGCCGGACGCGGTATGAATACGGCGAGGGACTGAGGCACCGACCCTCTGAGCCGGGACACTAGCAGATGCCGACCAATGTGTTGATGCCCCAGATGGGTGAATCCATCGTCGAGGGTACGATCGTGCGCTGGATCAAGAAGGTTGGCGAGACCGTTGACCGGGATGAGCCGCTCTTCGAGATCTCGACCGACAAGGTCGACGCCGAGATCCCGTCGCCGTCCGGCGGTGTGCTGGCTGAGATCCGCGCGCAGGTGGGGGAGACGGTGCCGGTCAACTCGGTCGTGGCGGTGATCGCTGCCGAGGGCGAGACAGTGGTCCCGGCGCCGGCCGAAGGCGACACCGTCGAAGGAGGGGATGGGGTCTTCGCCCTCGGCTCGCCCGGACCGGCACCCGGGGCGGTCCCCGGCGCGTCGACACCCGGCCGAAGGTCGCCGGTGGTGCGGAAACTCGCCGCCGAGCACGACGTCGATCTGGCCGCGATCGTGGGAACCGGGGGCGGCGGCCGTGTCACGAAGGCCGACGTGCTCACACACATAGCGGGTCGCGGCGGGTCGAGCACCGACCCGGTGGCGCGGCCGGAGGCAGCCCTCACCGCCGGTCGCGGTAGGCGGGTCGAGCCGATGAGCGCGATGCGGCGGCGTATCGCCGAGCACATGGTGCGGAGCCGTCGGACGTCGGCGCATGTGCACACGGTGTTCGAGGTTGACTTCTCCGGCATCGCCGCGTTCAGGACGGCCCGGCCGGCGTCGGGCGGGGCCCCGGGCTACCTGTCCTACATAGCCAAGGCGGTGGCCGAGGCGCTGGTCGCGATGCCGGTCGTCAATGCCTCGCTGGACGGCGACAACGTCGTCCACCACGAGCAGGTCAACCTCGGCATCGCGGTGGCGCTCGACTGGGGCCTGATCGTGCCGGTCATCAAACAGGCCGAGCGGCTGAGCGTCGACGAGCTCGACGCCGCCATCATCGATCTCGCGACACGGGCCAGGTCGAAGCAGCTGTCACCGGACGATGTCGCCGGCGGCACCTTCACCCTCACGAACCCCGGCAGCTTCGGTTCGGTCTTCGGGATGCCGATCATCAACCAGCCGCAGTCCGCGATCCTGTGTGTCGGCGCGATCGAAAAGCGGCCCGTGGTGGTGGACGATGCGGTCGTCGTGCGTCTGCGGGCCTTTCTGACCCTCGGTTTCGATCACAGGTTGATCGACGGTGCAGTTGCCGATCGGTTCCTGGCTCGGGTCAAGGACACGCTAGAGAGATTCTCCGAGGAGACAGGAGAGAGGAGGTAGGAGGCAGGAAGAGCTTGAGGGCTTCGCCGTCTTCGTTCAACCTTGGAAGCTGACAAAGGGCGCGTATCCCTCGCGCGGCCCGCGGCGGACCTGCCGGTGTTGGAGGTCCGTTCGCTGGGACTGGTGCCGTACGGGACCGCGCTCGAGACCCAACGTGAGCTGGTGGCGGCCAGACAGACAGGGGAGGCCCGGGACCAGCTGCTGCTCCTCGAGCATCCGGCCGTCATCACCCTCGGGGTCAGCGGCCGCAGCCATCGAGACCATGTGCTGGCGTCGTCCGCCGAGCTGCGGGCCCGTGGCATCGAGCTCCGGGACGTGCCCCGAGGGGGCGACGTGACGTATCACGGTCCGGGGCAGCTCGTGGGCTACCCGATCATCGACCTGAAGCCGGACCGGTGTGACGTGCACCGGTACGTCCGGGATCTCGAGGAGATCCTGATCCGGACCGCGGCGTCGTTCGGTGTCGTGGCCGGGCGCGTGGCGGGTCTGACCGGTGTCTGGGTCGGCAACGACAAGCTGGCCGCGATCGGCGTGCGTCTCTCACGCTGGGTCACGAGTCACGGGTTCGCCCTCAACATCGCCCCTGATCTGGACCAGTTTCGCCTCATCGTGCCGTGCGGGTTGGCGGGGCGGGGCGTCACCTCGCTCGAGCAGCTCACCGGCTTGGTGCCACCCAGGCCCGACCTCGAGGCGGTGGTGGCCGCCGAATTCGCCCGGGTCTTCGACCGACGGCTCCGGCACCGAGCCGCAACCCCCTGAAAGGAACGGTTCCCAAGGAGGCAGGAGTCAGGAGGCAGGAGGCAGGAGTCAGGAGGAAGCCGGAGGCTTCGCCAACTTCTGTTTCGGGGGCGTTTCTACGAAAGTGACGGCGCGGGGACACGGTGTGCCCACCTCCCCGAATCGCGAGCCCGGATCCCCAAACCCGGATCCCGAGATCTCTCCAGACGATTCGACACCCGGTCCCAGGGAATAAGACCGGCCTGCGGCGTGTTCTGGTGACTAGACATCTCCTCTACCGCCGTGCTGTTGCGGGATGTGCAGGGGCTTTCGACCGAGGAGGCAAGCGCCGTGCTGGGGGTCAAGCCTCAGACTTTGAAGTCGCGCCTGCATCGCGGCCGGTTGATTCTCCGGGAGCAGCTCGCCGACTTCGCCGACGGGCTGGCGATGCGTTCGGCCGCCTGAGGCTAGCGAAATTGCGCCTCAACCGCCCAGACAATGGTCGGTCGTCAGTCTCTGCCGCCAAGCGCATTCTCGAGCTGCACCCGCTCGAGGCGGCTGAGCGTCACTGGCAGGATCTCGTCGATCCCAGCGGGGCCCAGGGTGACGCCGACCGACCGGGCCCCCGGCCCCTCTCCCGGGCCGTCATCTATAAAGCAGGCAAACCTCCGCCGCGCCCCGCCGACCACCAGCGCTTCCACGACCCGGGCGGCCGCCGACGCCAGGACAAAGGGGCCGGGTGGCCACAGATGTTCGACACGGTTCCGCAGACGCGCCAGCTGGGGTGGTGACAGGCTGTCCTCGAGCGGGTAGCCGCCGATCGTGGCGCTGCTCCACGGGACGACCGGGTGTGCCGGAGGGACCCCCAGCAGGTTGATCGCGACCTCGCCCGGCGAGACACGGGCCTCGAGCGCGACAAGCGCGCGCAGACCGGAGACAAGGGCTCCTGGAGCCGACCCGAAGATCCGCGTGCGGTCGATCCCGAGCCGCCGCACGCCGGTGGCGACCAGGGGGCCCTGTGAGGCGCCGGCGCAGACGATCGGGGTGCGACGGGTCAGGCCTGCAACCCGGCCCAGCAACGCCAGCGCCGCCTCGCCCTGCCAGTCTTCCTCCGGTGTGTCGGCCGGGCCGGTCACGACGACCGCGGCGGCGCCGATGACCGCATCGATCTCCCTGGCGGCGGTCACTCGCGTGTCGAATCGCTCGACCGGACCGGCCTGCTGGATGTCCAGCGCCTTGCCTGCCGCCACACCCGATGCCGGGTCGATCAGACGGACCGCGCGCACCCGGTCACGTCCGGCCAGTTTGTGAGCCAGCGCTCCGCCGAGCGTGCCGGCACCGAGGATAGCGATGAACGACATGGTCGGTTTCGCGCGGGTCCCGGCGACGCGTCGCGACCGCGCCGTCGGCCACCGTATTGTAGCGGCCTGTGTCGGTTGAGACAGCTCCGTCGCCCGGCCGTCTTGTCAGACGGCCGGGGCGTCCGTAACATGTGCCTCAACCCGACCCACGCCACCGGCGTGTGCATGGAGGGAGAACGTCGAATCGATGACCAACACGTCGCAACTCGTCGGCAGGTCGGCCATTGTCACCGGAGGGTCGCGAGGGATCGGACTCGCCACGGCGATCGCACTACGGTCGGCCGGCGCCGGCGTCCTGATCTGCGGTCGGTTCCGGGACGCGCTCCACACCGCGGCCGCCCGGATCGCGACCGCGCCGGCGTTGGCCTCGGCCGGTCCGGTCGTCACCGCGGTGGCCGACGTGCGTGACCCCGAACAGGCGCGGCGTCTGGTCGCCTCAGCCGTCGAGCAACTGGGCGGCGTGGACATCCTGATCAACAACGCCGGGGTCGGGCGATTCTCGCCGCTGGCCGATCTGACGATCGAGGACTGGCGGGAGACAGTTGACACGAATCTGTCGGGCGTCTTCTACTGCTGCCGGGCGGCGATCCCCGCCATGAAACGGCGCGGCGGCGGCTGGATCATCAATGTCAGCAGCCTCGCCGGAAAGCACCCGTTCGCCGGCGGCACCGCGTACTGCGCCTCGAAAGCGGGTCTCAACGCGTTCACCGAAGCGCTGATGCAGGAAGTCCGGCGCGACGGCATCCGCGTGAGCTGCGTGCTGCCGGGGTCGGTCGACACTGAGTTCGCCGGGAACGAGCCTTCCGAAGACGCGGGCTGGAAACTGGCTGCGTCGGACGTCGCGCAGACGGTGGTCGATCTGCTGCGTCACCCGCCCCGCAGCCTGCCGAGTCGCGTCGAGCTACGCCCCTCGGTACCCCGAAAGTCGTGACACGGCATATGCCAGAGCAACCGGATGGCTTCGCGAGCTTCTTGGCTTTTGACTATTCGGCCGAGACGGTCAACTCGACGCGTCCGGTCCGGAGCCGGTCGCCCATCTTCAAGATTGATCGTTCAACCTGGCGGTCGTTGACGAAAGTGCCGTTGGTGCTACTGAGGTTCTCGACCACCAGCTCGTCATCGGCGACGACCAGGCGACAGTGAGCGCGCGAGACGAGCGCGGCGTCCAGCACGAAGTCGGCGCGTGGCCCTCGGCCCAGCGTGCGCACACGGCCCGGAGTCATCCGGAACGTGTAGGGCCCCCCCTCCGCCTCGTCGTTCGACCGGAGAATCCACATACGGGTTAGGGGATGCTCTCCAGCCAGTCCCTCAGCGCGTTCACGAACGAGGGGCTGATCGACCGGTTGCGGAGCTCGTCGTAGTCCGTCACCGCACGTGGTCCGGTTTCCACCAGCAGGTGATCGAGTCCCTCGAGCGTCAGCCGCTCCACCGAGCTGTCGCGACCGCGGGCTCGCGCGAGCTCTTCCAGACGCTCGGCGTGATGGGGGCCGACCTCACGGTCCAGCGAGCCGCGAAGGATCAGTATCGGTTGCCGGGTCCGCCGGACGGTATCGGCGGGGTCGAAGTCCAGGAAGTCACGAAACCAGGGTGTGTCGGCCTGGCGGCGCATGGCGTCCGGCACTCCGTCCCACGATCCGTTGTCGAGCACGGCATCATGAATTCGCTGCTGGAGGGCGATTTTCTCTGCCCGTTCCGTTTGGGAGGCGCCGAGTCGGTCGAGCAGGGCGCGCTGCTGTTCCATGACCAGCTCGGCGCCGGTCGTCCCCGGCGTGGCGACCAGCACGAGGTTGTCTGCCCGTCGTTCCCTGGCGGCGACAATCATGGCGATCCATCCGCCCTCGGCATGCCCCAGCACCGTGATCCGGTCACGGTCGACGTCGTCGCGGTCGTCCAGGTATCGCACCATCTTTCGCGCATCGTCGGCGTAGGCCTCGACATCGGCCGACTCGCGCCGGCCGCCGCTCTGGCCCACGCCGCGCGCGTCGTATCTGGCGACCAGGAAACCGGTGTCGGCGAGCGCGCCCGCGATCTGCCCGAGCACCGATACACCGGACAGGGTGCCGTCGGGGTCGCCGGCACCCGGTACCAGCAGCACAGCCGGCCAGCCGGACGACGGCCGTGGGCGGCCCACGGGGGTCGTGACCGTCGCGGCCAGCGCGAAGCCCTCGGCCCGGACCCGGACGTCCTCGTCGCCCGGGTGAGTGACCTGCCGCACCCGGGCACCCGCCGCCACGATGTCCTCGCGTGCGACATCGAGGGCAGCGTCCGGAATCAATACGCGCACAAGCCTGTGGTCGGGGTCCGTCCAGACCTCCACCATCAGCGGGCCGCCGGCGTTCTGGAGCGAGAGGCGGTGCACACGGGCATCGAAGACCGACGACCCGGTGTCGATCTGCTGCGAGAGGACTTGGTCGACCCTGGCGCGGGTGACACTCGGGGGCCCCACGTAGACCGGGATCTCGTCGCCGGGCTCGGCGCCGGCCAGCCGGAAGGCCAGCGCTTCGTAGGCCGCGAAGAAGTAGTCGGGTAGCACGACGGCGTCGGGTGGCACCGGGTTGGTGACGCTGAATCGTTGCCCACCCTCCTCCAGCTCGGTGGTCGCGCCGTTCGCATCGAAGGTCGTGCGGACCGAGAACGGGATGTTGGCCCGAACACCGTCGATGGTGAGCATCTGCGGGCGCCATTGCTCGTCGTACTCGACCTCGAAGAACCGGTTCTGGAGATCGATCGGCTGGGACAGGTCACCGCGGGATCGGATGATCCAGCCGTTCGGGCCGCGTGCCACCTCGATCTGCTCGAAACCGATCAGCGTCGAGCGGACAAACACGTTGAACGTGGCGGCGCCGGGGGTCACCTCGATTGGCGGCTGCGCGGCTGCGGGCGAGCCGGTCAGGAGCAGGATGGCAAGAGTACAATACGCAGAGACGCGCATTCTTCTGATCATATCACCGGGCGTGCGGCGCGCCGTTCACCGTTCGCCGTCCGCCGTTTTTCCATGCCCGTGCCACCGAGTTACCACGCCGCACGCCGCGCCTCTGCGCTCATCGACCTGTCGGCGCGCGGCAGGATCGCCGTCGGTGGTGACGAGCGGGCCTCGTATCTGCAAGGGCTGCTGACCAACGACATCGAAGCGTTGTCGTCCGGGGACGGGTGCTATGCCGCCTATCTCACGCCGCAGGGTCGGATGCTCGCCGACATGCAGGTACTCAACTTGGGTGAGGAGCTGTTGCTCGACGTCCATCCCACGGTCACCGCGATGCTGGTGGACCGTCTTCGCGAGTTCGTCTTCACGGAGGACGTGACCGTGGAGGATCGTACGACCCGGTGGGCCGCATTTGGCGTTCACGGTCCGGAGTCGGCGCGTGTCGTTAGCGACGTGGTTCGCCCGGGTGTCGGCGACGGGCCCGCCGCGGTCGGTGCGGACGAGCTCGGCGGATATCCGGAGTACCGGCATTGGATCGGCCACTTCGAGGGCGTGCCGGTAGTGACGGCGCGCAGCGATGAGACCGGCGAAGTCGGTTTCATCCTCTACACGGACGCCAGGGTCGGGGCGGCGCTCGAGGACGCGCTGGCAAAGGCGGGCGCGACCCAGCTCGACGCGGCCACCTTCGACCTCCTCCGGGTCGAGGCGGGGCGTCCGGCGTTCCCCGCCGACATGAACCAGGGGACAATTCCGCTCGAGGCCGGCATCGAGGACCGCGCCATCAGCATGAGCAAGGGCTGCTACGTCGGCCAGGAAGTGATCATCCGGGTTCTGCATCGCGGCCAGGGCCGGGTGGGACGTCGACTCGTCGGAATCTCCTTCGAACCAAACTGCGAGCTGCCGGCTGCCGGCGCCACGCTGAGCACCTTCGCCGGTGGGGCGTCGGTCGGGGCTATCACGAGCTCGGTGTGGTCGCCGGCCCTCGACCGGCCGATTGCGCTCGGCTACGTCAAGCGTGATCTGGCGAAGCCGGACACCGAGCTCGTCGCCACCCACGGCGAGCGGCAGCTGTCCTGCGTGGTCACCCGACGTCCGTTCCTGCCGTTGCCGAACGCCTTTCAGGCGGTTTGAGGCGCCGCTTCGCTAGCGCTAGCAAGCGCCCGGCCCTCTCCCGGAGGGAGAGGGAGAAGCTGGAGCGATTGTTCCGAGATCCGTGATTATTCGGATCAGCTCGAGATCGGCTGGCGGAAAGCGCAGCGATGTCAGCTCGGCCCGCGACACCCACCGCATCCGCTGTCCCAGGACCGGTTTCGGATCCCCGATAATGGCGCAGCGGTAGAAGTGCAGCTCGACCGTCCGATCCGGGTAGTCGAAGCTGGTCGCATGCAGCTCGCTCCCGACCTCGACCTCGACGGCCAGCTCTTCGCGCATCTCCCGTTCCAGGCACCGGCGGTGGTCCTCGCGGTCCTCCACCTTGCCGCCGGGGAACTCCCAGTGTCCGGCCAGATGCGTGCCCGCGAGCCGCTGGGTGACGAGGATCTGGTCCGCCCGTTCGACAACCGCGGCGACCACCACCACCCGTCGTGGCTCGGCCACTAGCTGGCCTCTTCCTGGTCCGGGGTAAACGGGTATGCCCTGCAAATCGGGCTCATCGGGCAGATCGGGCACCGGGGCCGTCGCGCCACGCACACCATTGCGCCGAGGTCCATCAGCGCCTGGTTGAAGTCGAACACGTCGCGCCGAGGAAGCAGGATCGCCGAGAGCGACCACAGGCGCTTCTTGACCGCCGGCTCGTTGCGGTTTCCGCGTCCGACGAACACGCGAAACAGCACCCGGGCGACGTTGGTGTCGACGATCGGCGCGCGCCGGCCGAATGCGAAGCTCTGAACCGCGCCGGCGGTGTAGGCGCCGATCCCCTTGAACGACCGTAGCGTCTTCTCGTCGGACGGGAGCCGGCCGTCGTAGCGCGCGACCACCTCCCTGGCGATGGCGTGCAGACGTTGCGGACGAGCGTTGTAGCCGAGGGGACGCCAGGTCCGGTTGACCTCGCCGGCGCGCGCCGCCGCAAGCGCCTCGAGTGACGGGTACTTCCGCAGCCACTCCCCGTATTTCGGCAGGACACGGTCCACCTGGGTCTGCTGCAACATCATCTCCGACACGAGGATGTGGTACGGGTTCCTCGTGTGGCGCCAGGGGAGATCGCGACCGTTCCGCCGATACCAACCGAGAAGACGCCGGCGGAACCTGCGCCGCAGCGCCGGTGGCGGCAACCACCCCGGGGGTGTTGTTCGGGACGCGGGGGCGCGTGAGGATGACCGCATGACCGCAGCAGTGGTGCGGGTCACTATAATCGACGCGTGAAGATTTACACGCGCACCGGCGACGCGGGAGAGACGGGTCTGCTCGACGGGCGCCGTGTCTCCAAGGCTGAACCGCGGGTCGACGCGTACGGCGAGGTGGACGAGCTGAATGCCTGTCTCGGTTTGGTGCTGAGCGCCGGCATCGATACCGACCTGGCCGACATGGTGGTCCAGATCCAACGCCAGCTCTTCTCGCTGGGCGCGTCGCTCGCCGACCCGACGTCGCGCGCCGCCGGTCACGCGAAGGCGTCGGTCGGGGAGGCCGATGTGGAGCGGCTCGAGGGATGGATCGACCGTCTCGAGGCGGAGCTCGAGCCGCTGCGGCGGTTCATCCTGCCTGGCGGGTCGTCCGCGGCCGCCGCAACGCACCTCGCCAGAGCGGTGTGCCGGCGCGCGGAACGGCGCATGGCGGCCCTCGGCACCGACGCGGTCGGAGCGGTCCCGTTCGCGTATGTGAACCGGTTGTCCGATCTGCTGTTCACGCTGGCCCGGGCCGTCAACGCCAGGGCGGGGGTCAAAGAGCAGGAGTGGTAGCCTGGAGGGCTTCGCCACTCACTGCTTTAGCTTCGGGCCGGGGACGTGTCTCCTGGCGAGTTGAACGGCGCGCGTAGTCTGAGGCGCCCACCACGCCCGACCCCGATCCCAGCGGGCCGACGTTTTTCAGCAGCCCGCTAGTGCATCGCGGTTCTCCATATCCGCCTTGACGACGTCGAACACCCGCCGGGCAAGCTCCTGGGAAACGCGCTCGCGGATGCTGCCGCACTCGACCAGGGTGTCGCCCACGTCGGTTCTGACCAGCACATCCCAGCGGTCATGCGCGATCCCTTCCGGACGGTCGGCGAACGAGCCGGCGCTGCCGGGGTCGTCAGACGGGGCGCGGCGGGCGGTGTAGGAAGCAATCGGCGAACCGTTAATCAGCACCCTGACCAGCCGGATGTCGCCCTTCGAGATCGCGGTTTCGCCACAGTAGAAATAATCCTCGTCTGCGACGAACAGCGTCAGGCCGTCCATGGTCGGTATCTCGGCAATCACCGTCCGCCCGGCCTCCTGCAGATCGCGCCGCTCGCGTTCTCGGCTCCGAAGATGAAACCGGAGTGTCGACGCCAGACCGAGCGCGAACAAGAAGAGACCGAGTGCGACGAGGCCCGCGATAAGGTCGCGCATCCGGGTCAATGCTAGCAGGACACCGGGTGCCGACGGCTGGCCCGAAGGGGGTCGTTCACATCGAGCAGGTGCTCGAATACAACCGGGACTCAAGCTACCTTCGCGACGCCCTGCTGTATCGGCTTACCATCGAAGCTCAGAGACGCGTCGAGGCTAGCGCATTGTCGAAGCGGGAGATCGTTCGCCAGCTGGGCCATTATGGGTCAGAGATGAGTCATGCGGCCAGGCCGGCTCTCAGGGCCTTCTGGCTGGCTCCGTGGCAGCCGGTGCTGTTTGGCTTCCTGCTCGCTGGCGACTGGATCGACACCGGGCTACCGGCTACGATCCAAAGCGTGTCGTCACCGGGCGTCTCGGGGCCGAGGCGGCCCATGGGCGTCCCGGCCGGCGATGATACGCGGCCGCGCACAACACTTCTAGGCGAATGCAGTCGGTCATCGTTCACTACCAGGAGATCGCGCTCAAGGGACGCAACCGGCCCTGGTTCGTCGAGCGCCTGGTCAGCAACATCCGCGCCGTCACGGCGGACCTCGGCGTCGTCAAGGTTCGCGCGCTGATGGGCCGCATCGAGCTCCAGCACGTGTCCAACGACGACTGGCCGGAGGTGCACAACCGGCTGGCTAGGCTGCCAGGGATCGCCAACTTTTCCAGGGCGGTGCGCACCCGGTGCGACATTGACGCCATCGCGGACACGATGCTGGGCGAGCTGAGGGACGTTCAGGTCGAGAGCTTCCGGGTGACCGCCAAGCGCGCCGACAAGCGGTTTCCGATGACCTCGCCCCAGATCGAACGCGAGCTGGGTGGTCGCATCAAGTCAGTGCGCGGGTGGCGGGTGGACCTCGAGCACCCCGAGCTGACGGTGCGCGTGGAGATCCTGAATGACGAGGCGTTCTGTTACCTCCGGAAGGAGCCTGGCGCCGGTGGTCTCCCGAGCGGTGTCAGCGGCCGCGTCGCCTGTCTGATGTCGGGCGGCATCGATTCACCGGTGGCCGCCTACCGGATGATCAAGCGGGGCTGCCGGGTTCGACTGATCCATTTCCACAGCTATCCGATTCTCTCCCACACGTCCCAGGACAAGGTGGCCGAGCTCGCCGAGCTGCTGACCCGCCGCCAGCTCGAGACCCGGCTCTACATGGTGGCGTTCGGGGATATCCAGCGTAAGGTGGTGCTGACGGTGCCGCCGCCCCTCAGAGTGGTCGTCTACCGGCGGCTGATGCTGCGGATCGCCGAGCGGATTGGCCGCGCCAGCGGTGCGACGGCGCTCGTCACCGGTGAGGCGGTCGGTCAGGTCGCCTCGCAGACGCTGGACAACATGGCGGTCATCGACTCGGTGACGTCGATACCGGTCTTGCGCCCGCTGGTCGGCATGGACAAGGAGGAGATCGTGCGCGAGGCGCGGCAGCTCGGCACCTACGAAGTGTCGATCGTCCCCGACGAGGACTGTTGCACCCTGTTCACCCCGAAGCACCCGGCGACACGGGCCAAGGCGTACCAGGTCGAGGCGGCGGAGGCGGGCCTGGGGATCGACGCGCTGGTCGAGGAGGCCGCCACGACCGCCGAGCGGCGCGACCTCCGGTTTCCGGCGGCTGTGGCGCCCCAAGAGGCGAGATCAGGCACCGCGGGCTAGCGGCAGTGTGTGTGCAGCACGCCGGCGTAGTAGTCGCGCAGCGCCTCGCGGGTGCTGCGAAAGGCAAGCTCGTCCCAGGGGATGTCCGCCTCGGTGAAGGTGCGGATCTCGAGACTCTCGTCGTCGTGCTGGAGCTCGCCGCCGGTCGGCGTGGCTGCGTAAACGATGATGACCGGAGCACGACCGGCGTAGGAGTAGATGCTGACGAGACCGTCGAGCCGGATCTCGAGCCCGGCCTCTTCCCGCGCCTCCCGCACCGCCGCGACGCTCACCACCTCGCCCCGGTCCACGTAGCCGCCCGGGAAGACCCAGCGCCCGTAGCCCGGCTCGATCGCGCGGCGCACCAGCACGATCCGGTCGTCCGGCATCGCGATAATCGTGCCGACCGCAACCTTGGGGTCGAGGTAGAGCACGAACCCACAACCGGTGCAGACGAGCCGCTCGGGGTCGCCCGCCTTGATCAGCTTCGACACGAGCGTGTCGCCGCAGACCGGGCAGAAGCGGTAGGCGCCGGCATGGTCGTGAGGATGCATCGTGTCGCCGGGTCGCGTCGGGCGACGCAACCCTGAGGTTCGGCTGACATGGGACGCTAACGTATAATTCCGGCTCATGTCCATCTTGAAGGTCGCGCGCATGGGGCACCCCGTGCTGCGCAGGCGTGCGCGTCCCCTCGAGCCCGACGAGATCGGTACCCCGCGCATCCAGCAGCTCATCGACGATATGTTCGAGACCATGCGCGACAGCGAGGGCATCGGTCTCGCCGGACCACAGGTGTATGAAAGCATCCGGTTGTTCGTCGCCGGCGTGGACGACGAGGAGCGGATGATGCCGCCAATGGCGATGATCAACCCCGAGGTCACCCCGATCGGTTCCGATGTCGAGGAGGACTGGGAGGGCTGCCTGAGCATTCCCGATATTCGGGGGCGTGTATCGCGGGCGACAGACGTCAAAGTCCGGGCGCTCGACCGTCACGGCAAGCCGATCTCGATGACGGCGGACGGTTTTCCGGCCCGGGTCATCCAGCACGAGGTCGATCACCTGGACGGGGTGCTGTTCTTCGACCGGATGACGTCGTTCGAGAGCCTGACGTTTCTCGAGGAATATTCGCGTTACTGGTCCAAGAGCGGGGAAGACCAATGACGCCGCGAACCGTTTCCCGGGGCCACGCGACGTCGAGGGATCAGCCGGCTCAGGCCTTCTCGGTTGTTTCCAGCCGTCGTCGTTCGCTGTTCCGCTCGGCGCTCAGCCGCTCGAGCTCCACCGTCGAGTGATCGGCGAAAGTCATCGCGTCGGCGATCGCCCGGTGGCCGGCCTGCTCGGCGATCAGCCGGTGCATCCGCTGGCACACACGGCGATACGCAGGATGCCCTTGCGGCGCCGTCCGCAGCTCGATCACGTGCATTGCCTCCCGCGCGTTCATCTGCATGCGGTAGCGGATCCGGTAGGCCATCGGCACGGCGTACTGAGCCAGCGTCGACGATTCCTCGCTCAAGGCGTCGTACAGCTCGCGGGTCCGGTTCATCACCCGCCGCCAGTCGTCCGCCGCACCGACTTCCTTAATCGCTGCGGGTTCCGTGTAGCCATGGTCGGTCGACAGCTCCTGCCACTCGATGGTCAACAACCGGTGACGCTGCAGGTCGCGGAACGCCCCGTAGTCCGACAGCAGGTCGAAACAGTAGACGGTTCGCTCGAACGCGCGTCCCGGCCGGTGCCGCCGGTTCGCGCGGTTCCCGACATAGGCCCGCAGCACCGCGGCACGGTCGTCGGTCCCCATCCGCCGCGCGATCTCAAGCAACTGGTCGTCCGACAGACGGGACGATTCGTAGAGCGCCGCCGCGACCACCTTGACCTCACCCTCGGGGTCGAAGTCGGTCAGCGCCACCTCGGGACGCGGCTCCGGTTCCACCTGGTCCAGGAGCCGTCCCGCGACAGCCGCCGTCTCCCGACGCGTGTCGGCCAGATACCGGCTCCATCGGACCCCGCGGTCTTCCCGATCGACCCTGGTCAGAAAAGCTGGGATCAGCTTCCGGAGCTCATGAAGTATCAGGTCGGCGCAGTCGCGGGCCTCGGCCAGGGGGTGTGCCCGCATCTGCAGCAACAGGTTTTCGAACGCCTGCCCCGAACCGAAGATACCCACGTTCGACCGGGTGGCGGCAGGCAGCAGACCGCGTAGCGTGTCGAGCGCCTTTGCCCGGATGGTCGCGCGATACACCCCATCCGAGTCGCCCTCCGTCTTCGGATACCGTCGCCGATAGTAGTCCTGAGTCGGCTCGATCCACTTGGCGTAGGTCTCGAACGCGTCGTCCAGCGTCGAGACATAGCGGTCCCGCAGGGCGTTTCCGTCGAGCTCTCCCGGGATGAGGTACTTCCACCTACCGCCAGGGCGGTCGGTGTACGGCACATAGCGTGTCGACTGTTCGAGATAGGCCATCAGCCGGCCGCGCTCGAGCACCTTCGTCAGGATGTTCGAGACCCCTTCGCAGGCGATGTGCGCGCCGCCGAGCTGCGCCACCGAGTCGTCGCCGTAGGCGCCGAACACCCGTTCGTACAGTCGTTCTGCCCGCTCGATGCCGACGCTCTCTGGTGCCGCGCCGTCCGTCACGGTGTCCAGGAACTCGTCCAGAAACAGCCGTCGCACCGACTTGGCCGAGCGCGAGTACCGCGCGAACAGGGCGCCCTTGACCACTTCGGACAAATTCGTCAGCGCGAAGACCGAGCGGTCGAGATTGGTGAAGTAGGGCGCCAGAGCGCGACGTTCATCGGGAGTGAACGGCTCGGCAGAGACGACGGAATCGGGCACGCGTATAATTGTCGTCGGTTTCGTGGTTCCGTCAATGCCGTCGATGACGGTTCCGGATGGCGTCCTCTCTGAGCCCTTCCCGTGGACATCACTCTCGTGCCCGGATTCAATCCGGGTCCCTACACCGGCGCCGGCAACAACACCTACGTCATCTCCGGCGAGATACCGACGCTGGTGGACGCGGCGACGGGGAAGGCTGCTCACCTGACGGCGCTCGCTGAGACGCTCGCCTCCACGCGGCTAGCCCAGGTGCTCGTCACCCACGCCCACCCAGACCATGCCGACGGGTGCGACCCGATTGCCGAGCGATGGCCGGATACCGCATTCAGAAAGATGCCCTGGCCGGAGCGGGACCGGTTGCAGTCGGTCGAATGTGTGCCGATCGAGGACGGAGACCGGATCCCGGCCGGCGACGGTACGCTACTGGTAGTGCACACGCCGGGCCATGCGCCCGATCACCTCTGTTTTCTCGACGAGGCCACCGGCACGCTCTTCTCTGCGGATCTGGTTGTGCCGGGGAGCAGCGTGGTGATCCCCGCCTCCCGCGGCGGCAGTCTCGCGCAGTACCTCGCCTCGCTGCGGCGCGTGCTCGCGCTGGCGCCGGCGCGGATGCTACCGGCGCACGGCCGGGCCATCGACGACCCGGGCGCGGTCCTGAGCCAGCATCTGGAGCATCGACAGCGGCGGGAGGACCAGATCGTCGCTGCCCTTCACGCCGGTGACAGGCGACCGGAGGCGGTCGTCGACCGGGTCTACGAAGGGTTGGACCCGGGATTGAAACGAATGGCGCAGGAGAGCGTCGTGGCCCATCTGGTCAAGCTCGAGGAGGAGGGGCGCGCCCGTTCCGACGGTGAGGAGTGGGAGCTGAGCTGAGCTGGCGGGCGCACATGCGGAGCTTTCTCGAACGCCGGTTTCATCTCGCCGAGCACGGCACGACCCCGCGCACCGAGGTCCTGGCCGGTGTGACCACGTTTCTCACGCTCGCCTACATCCTGTTCGTCCAGCCGGCGCTGCTGAGCTCGGTCGGGCTCGACTTCGGTGCCGTCTTCGTCGCCACCTGCCTCGCGTCGGCGTTCGCCACACTGCTCATGGCGGGCCTGGCCAACTACCCGATCGCGGTCGCCCCCGCCATGGGGCACAACTTCTATTTCACCTTCACGGTCGTCGTGGCGATGGAGGTGCCGTGGGAGGTGGCGTTGGGCGGGGTGGCCGTGGCCGGGCTCCTGTTCGTCGCAACGGCCGGGTTCGGTCTGCGGGAAAAGCTGATCACCGCCATTCCTGCGTCCCTGAAGCACGCGATCGCGGCCGGCATCGGTCTGCTCATCGCGATGATCGGGCTGCAGTGGGCCGGTGTCATCGTCGCGTCACCCGGTACCCTCGTCACCCTCGGCAATCTGCGCGCGCCGCCGGTGCTGGTGGCGCTGGTGGGACTGGTCGCCATGGGCGTGCTCTGGGCGCGCGGGGTGCGTGGGGCGATTCTGTTCGGCATCCTGGCCTCCACGCTCGCCGCTTGGCTCGGCGGTCTGGTCCAGTTTCAGGGGGTGGCAAGCCTGCCGCCGTCGCTGCTGCCCACCCTGGGGCGGTTCGACATCCTCGGTGCCCTGCGGCCGGAGATGGTGGCGGTCATCTTCGTGTTCTTCTTTCTGGCCCTGTTCGACTCGGTCGGCACCTTGGTCGCTGTCGGCGAACAGGCCGGGCTGATGCGTGACGGTACGCTGCCAAGGGCACGGGGCGCGCTGCTCGCCGACGCGGTCGGCACGGTGGTGGGCGCCGGTCTCGGCACCTCCACGGTGACCGCCTTCGTCGAGAGCGCGACCGGCGTGGCCGCCGGCGGACGCACCGGTCTCACCGCGGTCGTCATCGCCATGTTGTTCTTGTTGTCGCTGTTTTTCTCGCCGTTGGTCAGCGTGGTCGGGGGCGGCTACGACGCCGGCGGCGGGGTCACCCTGTATCCGGTCGTTGCCCCGGCCCTGATCCTCGTCGGCGTCATGATGGTTCGCGGGGTGCGCCGCATCGACTGGGACGACCCGACCGAAGCG
This sequence comes from Acidobacteriota bacterium, assembly GCA_015659035.1. Lineage (GTDB taxonomy): Bacteria > Acidobacteriota > Vicinamibacteria > Vicinamibacterales > UBA8438 > NP936. Next base: position 17,903 of record DQNS01000022.1, read on the forward strand.
CTGCCGGCGTTCCTGACCCTGACGGTGATGCCGCTCGCGGTCAGCATCACCGACGGCATCGCCTTCGGGTTCATCGCCTACGCGCTGCTGAAGCTCGCCACAGGTCGGGGGACCGAGGTCCACTGGCTCGTGTATCTCTTCGCGGCGTTGTTTCTGCTGAGATACGCGGTGCTTGTGTGAACGCTCTAGCAAGCCCATTTGTCTCGTCGGCCCCTGGCTGCGAGTGCCCGGTGGATGGCGGGCGGGATGATGCGGGTCTTGCGGCCAACGTTCAGCACCGTCCCGTCCGGGCCGTGGCGCACGACGACCCTGGAGGCATCGCACACGATGGGGCCCCGGGCCACCGGGCCACGCGCACCTTCTCGCGCGCCGGCCCCTGACCAGGTGGGTCCACCAGTTCAGCCAGTGGGCGCAGGACAGGAAGCCGGGGGTGTTGTGGTGTGGAGCGGTTCACTAGGTCATGTCGGTGATATGGTGTACGTAATGCGTATTATCGTGGCACAGTCGTGATCCGTGATTCGAAGTTTCAAGAACCGGAAGACCCAACGATTCTTCGAAGGTCATCGCGTCAGAGACTTCCAGGCGTTTGCCAGCCAAGCGACGCGTCGCCTGACCATTCTAGACAGCGCGGAGACACTGCAGGACTTGGCGGCGTTGCGTAGCAACCGACTGGAGTTGTTGTCCGGCGATCGGGCTGGGCAAGGCAGCATCCGAATCAATCAGCAGTGGCGGTTGTGTTTTCGGTGGGAAGATGACGGCCCCTGTGACATAGAAGTCGTGGACTACCATTGATTCGAGGACGACGACATGAGCAGGAATGGTATGCGGCCCGTACATCCGGGCGAGATTCTGCGTGAGGAGCTCGATGTGCTGAAGTTGTCTGCGAAGGCTTTGGCTACAGCCTTGGATGTCCCGGGTAATCGCATCACGGCGATCTTGAATGGTCAGCGCGGCATCACGGCGGATACCGCACTCCGTCTCTCGCGCTATCTCGGGACCACGCCGGAGCTCTGGTTGACCCTGCAGAAGACGTTCGAACTCCGCGTCGCTGAGAACGAAGACGGCAAGCGTATCGCACGCCGCGTCAAACCGAGAGACACGGCTGTATGAGGGCGGGAGGCGGCGCTCAGACTGACCCGCCAAGCGCCAGCTGTTTTCCCGCCGGTGCCCGCGGGACAGGCGCTGAGGAGCATCCCGTGAGCGATAACCCGAAAGGCTACGCAAACCCACAGTTGCTGATCAGGACGAGCGTTTTGAGCGAGCGGCTCGTCGCCGGCCCCGATGCGCCATTGCTGCTCGATTTCAGGCCCGCCGAGGTGTTCGCGGCCGGGCACATCCCGGGCGCGGTGCACCTCGATCTGTTCGGGGTCAGTCTGATCGACACCGACCCGGCGCCGCTCTCGGCGTTTCTCTGGATGATCGGGCATCTGTTCGCGTCTCGGGGCGTGGACTCGAAGCGTACCGTCGTGGTCTACGACGAGAGGTCGGGGATGCGCGCGGCGCGCGCCTTCTGGTTTCTCGAATACTTCGGGCATCCCGATGTGAGGCAGCTCGACGGAGGGTTTGGCGCCTGGGAGCGCGAGGGGCGTCAGGTGAGCCGTGAGGCGGTTTCGCCCAAGAGCAGCGACTGGACCGTCGGGAGGTCCGACGAACGGCTGGCGACCTGGAGGTGCCTGCGGGATCGACTTGGTGCAGCCGACGTCGCGGTGCTCGATACGCGCAGCGACGGCGAGTATTGCGGCACGACGGTCCGTGCGAAACGCGGCGGCGCCGTGCCCGGCGCGGTGCACATCGAGTGGACAAGCAACCTGGGCGAGGACGGCGCGTTCAAGCCGGCAGCAGAGCTGAGACAGATGTACGAGAGCGTAGGGATTACCCCGGACAAGGAAGTCATCAGCTACTGTCAGGGCGGGTACCGCGCCGCGCACAGCTACCTGGCGCTGCGGCTGCTCGGCTACCCGCGTGTCCGCAACTACATCGGCTCCTGGAAGGAATGGGGAGACCGGGACGACCTGCCGATAGAGACCCCGAGCCGGCCGTAGGGCGGTCGGAGGCCGTTATGGAGAGACCGGCCGGCTGGAGCTGATTACCTTCGATTCCGACGACAACGGGACGGTCGACACCTGGAGCCCCCGTCCCCTCAGTTCAGGCTCGCCACCCGCCGGCGGAGCGCCTTGACGTGGCCCCAGATCTCGGTGCGCTCTTCCCGGCCTTCCTGGCTGTCGTCGTCGCCGCGTGACACGAACTTCAGGTAGGTTTCCAGATCGCGCAACGCCGCCGTATGGTCGTTGAGGTGATAGGCGAGCAGTCCGCGGTCGCGCAGCTCGCTCAGGGCCGACGGGTTGACGGCGAGCAACAGCTCGGTGATGGCGCGGCCCTGTGGGAACGAACGCATGCGGACATAGATCCGCTTCAGGTTCACGAGCATCCGCACGAGGATCTGCTGCTTGGTCGCCGGGGCCAGCAGCCGCGGCTCGAACGCCACGGTATCGCCGGCGTGCTTTCGCAGCAATGCGCGGCAGTCGGTTTCCGACAGCACCGCCCCGCGGTGAAACGGGTCGACGAACACGGCGCTGTCGTGGTCGCCCTCTAGGCCGAACGGGAACCGGAGCAGGAAGTGACCGGGAAAGTTGACGCCGTCGACGCGCACGCCTGCCCGGCGGGCCACCTCGATGTAGACGAGCGCCAGCGTGATCGGGATACCGGTGCGGCGTTCGAGCACCTGGTTGAGGAAGCTGTTCCTGGGGTCGTCGTAGTTGGCGGTGTTGCCGGCGAACCCCTGGTCTTCGAAGAGATACCTGTTGAGGGTGTCGATCGGGCCATGGGGGGCGGCCGACAGCTCGGTCGCCGACAGCCGTCCGGCCGCGGCGACACCCATCTCTTCGAGACGCGCCAGGCACGGCGCCGGGTCGAGCCGGGGGTAGCCGAGACGGGCGATGAGGAGCGCGGGCCCCGCCAGGCCGGGGTCGGGACTGGTGGCGGCGGCGGTGAACTCCTGGACGAGGTCCGGCGACAGCATGCTGGGGGCGCCACTCATCGGTTCACATCATCTCAGATGGCGTCGAGTGTTGCTGGGCACGGCCAGAGCGTGCCTTGGCCCTCACCCCGGCCCTCTCCCAGAGGAACTGGAGCGCCGCCTCTACGCGCCGCGACACAAACGACGCAGCGCGTCCAGTTCGACGTCGCCGATGGTTCCCACGACCGCGTGGGCGTCCCGCAGCGTGTCGGCCGGATAGGTCTGCGCGACGCCGAGACAGCGGAGACCGGCACCGAGCGCCGATTCGATGCCCCACTTCGAGTCCTCTATCGCGACGAAGCAGCCGACCGGGTCGTGGCCTGCCGCGGCGGCGAACGGGCGCAACAGCTCGACCGCCCGCAGATACGGGTCCGGCGCCGGCTTCGAGCGAGGCGTGTCGCCGGACGCCACGATCGCCTTGAAGTGATGGCGGAGCCCGGTCGTCGACAGCAGCGTCTCGATCTCGGGTCCGAGCGCGCCTGACGCGATGGCGACCGGGACCTCGGCCGCGACCCGCCGGACGCAGTCGGCGGCGCCCGCAAACAGCGCGTCTCCCTGCCCGACGAGCGTGTCGAATCGCTCACCCTTGACCCGGACCAACTCACCCAGGGTCTCCTCGCCCAGCTCCCACCCCTGATCGTGCGCGACCGCGCGGAACACCCCCAAGTCGTCGAACCCCAGATACCGGTCGTAGTAGTCGGTGGTGGCGAGCTCGATGCCGCGTGGCGCGAGCACTTCCCGGTAGGCGCGAAGGTGCAGCGGCTCGCTGTTGGCGAGCACCCCGTCGAAATCGAAGATGACGCCAGCCAGCGGCACGACTACGGTTGCGGCGTCTCCACGACGGAGGCGTCGTCGTCTGGCGGCGGCACGACGCCCGGGCTGTAGCCGCTCGTGCCGGGCGCGCGCCGCTCGCCGGCCGGGATGGCAAGGGTCAGCCGGTTCTCCGGTGGTGGATAGGGGCAGTCAAATTCTTCGTTGTAGTAGCAGTACGGGTGGTAGGCCCGGTTGAAGTCGAGGTCGTAGTGACCGGTCGCGGTCCTGGGCAGGTCCAGATAGCGCCCGCCGGCGTAGGTCTCCGACTGGTTGGTCGCGTCCTTGAACATGATGAACAGCGAGTCGACCGACCGCACCGGTGTCTCGGCCAGGGCAGAGAGCTGTATCGGTTGACCGTTGAGAGCGAACTTGAGGATCCCGACACGTTGCATCAGCCGGATTTCTCCGGTGGACGTTGGGATGTCGAACACCGGCTGCTCAGGCGACACCTCCAGCGCGGCCGGCACCCGGAAGGCAGAATCGGGGTCGTAGTAGTGGATCGGCAGCAGCGTTCCCCGTCGCTCGACCGGCACCGGCGAGTCGGGCGCCTCCCGGAAGAACTCGTCCATCACCTGGCGGTGCTCCAGGAGGTTCTCCAGCCAGCCGGACTCGTCGGGCGGCGGCGCGGTGCACCCCGCAAGCACCACTATAGCCAGACATACCAGCAGTCCGTGGTGCACGTCCCGCCTGGCACCCACACCCGTCGCTGGTTCCAGGTCCAGGGGCTTCCGGATCAGCATGTCCAGGGTGTTCTGGACGATGCGGCTCGGCTTCTGTCGTACGGGCATCTCGTCGGTCCTCATGTCATCTAGATTAACTAGAGGAATAGGCTACATCGCTTCTCTAGATTTTCAAGAGGAGTAATGCCTCGCCTGGCCAGGTGGCAAATTCCTGACATGGGACGCTATCCCAGCATATATCCTGCCTTGTCGACGACCGCGTCCGCAAGTCGGCGGCGCATCACCACGGTGTTGACGGGCGTCACCTTCAGAAGCCGCCGCAGCGCGGCCAGATGCATGCGCAAGGTGTCGCCCTCCGCCATCGCCGCGAGCGCGGACCGCGCGGCGCTCTCGACCCGGGCCGCCGCGTCGCTCACGTAGACACAGGCGGCGTCGGTCTGCAGCTCAGCGGTGTTGGGCGCCTCGGTGGCCGCCTGCAATGCGCGCAGCACGGCGCTCTCGGCAGCAAAGGTGTCGATCAGGATGTCGGCCGCCCACGAGAGGACCTCCTGCTCGTCCCTCAGCTTCTCCCCGTAGCGCTGCATCGCCAGACCGAGCACCAGCAGCGCCGTCTTCTTGAAGGCCGACACGGCCCGGAGCTGCTCGCCCAGTGGGACGTCGGACGGCTCCGTCAGAACCGGCGGGCTCAGAATCTCGTCCTGCAGCTGCTTGGCCGCGGCGATGAGCGGCAGCCGGCCCTTGGTCGCCCGGCGGATCAGCGTGCCGGGAATCAGAAGCCGGTTGATCTCGTTGGTGCCCTCGAAGATGCGGTTGACCCGGGCGTCCCGGTAGTGGCGTTCGGCCGGGTAGTCCTTGACGAACCCGTTGCCCCCGTGAATCTGGACGTTCTCGTCCACCACGTAGTCGATCATCTCGCTGCCGGCCACCTTGACGATCGCGCACTCCACGGCCAGTTCCTCGAGGATGTTCCGCAGCGGCCCGGCATCGGCCGGGTCGCAGTCCCCGAGCGCGGTGTCGAGCAGCCCGGTGGTGCGGAAGATCATGCTCTCGACCGCGTACGCCCGCACCGCCATTTCCCCGAGCTTGTGCTTGATGGCGCCAAAGCTGGCGATCGGTCGACCGAACTGGTGGCGCTCGACGGCGTACCGCGCCGCCTCACCGATGGCGACGGCCGCGCCGCCGCTGGCCGCGACCGCCAGCTTGAGCCGGCCGTAGTTCAAGGTGTTGAACGCGACTTTGTGGCCTCTGCCGACCTCCCCGAGCACGTTCTCCGTCGGCACGCGGACGTCCTGGAGGATCACGGGGGTGGTGGACGAGCCGTGCAGGCCCATCTTGTGCTCCTCGTTGCCGGTGCTCACCCCCGGGAAGCTCCGTTCGACCAGAAAGGCGGTGAACTGCTCGCCGTCCACCTTGGCGAAGACGACGAAGAGATCGGCGAATCCCCCGTTCGTGATCCACATCTTCTCCCCGCTCAACACGAAGCTGCCGTCATCCTGCCGGGTCGCGCGCGTCTTGGCGCCGAGCGCATCCGACCCGGAGCCGGACTCGCTCAGACAGTAGGCCCCGACCCACTCGCCGCTGACGAGCTTGCCCAGATACTTGTCCTTCTGGGTGTCGGTGCCGAAGCAGCACAGCGGGATGATCGCCAGCCCGGTGTGCGCCCCGAAGGTCGACCCGAACGCCCCGCTCTGTCCGATGCGGCTGGCCACGACGACCGAGGCGGCCTTGTCGAGCTCGACGCCGCCGTAGGCCTCCGGGACGTCGGTCCCCATCAGCCCGAGCTCACCCGCTCGGCTGACCAGCCGGCGGGCCAGGTCCCAGTCTTTCGTCTCGAGCTGGTCGTGGTTCGGGAGGGCTTCGTTGGTCACGAACTCCTTCGCGGTCTGGTCGATGAGCCGGTGCTCGTCGGTGAGTCGTTCGGGGGTGAAGACCGAGCCGGGCGCGGTCTCCTCGAGGAGCCAGGCCCCTCCGGTGATGCCGGTCGTCGTCGGTGCCATCGTCGTCATGAAGAACCTCTCGTGGAAAAGATGTAGCCGGTCAATGGTCAGGGATGCATCAAGACAGTCGTTCGAAGATACCGGCGGCGCCCATGCCGCCGCCGACGCACATCGTCACCAGACCATAGCGGCCCTGCCGTCGTTCGAGCTCGTAGAGCAACGACGTCGTCAGCTTGGCCCCGGTGCACCCCAGCGGATGGCCGAGCGCGATCGCGCCGCCGTTGACGTTGAGCTTGTCGGGGTCGATCGGCAGCTCCCGGAGACACGCCAGCACCTGCGCCGCGAACGCTTCGTTGAGCTCGACCAAGTCGATGTCGTCCAGCGTCAGCCCCGCGTGCTTGAGCGCCTTGCGGATTGCCGGCACCGGTCCCACCCCGAACCGCTCCGGCTCCACCCCGGCCGTCGCGTAGGTCACGAACCGAGCCAGCGGCTTCAGCCCTGCGCGCTCGGCCCGCTCACGCGACGTGATAACGACCGCGGCGGCGGCGTCGCTGGTCTGCGATGCGTTGCCGGCGGTGACGCTGCCGTGGACGTGAAAGACCGGTCGCAGTCTGGCCAGTGCCTCGAGCGAGGTGTCGGGGCGCGGACCCTCGTCGGTGGCGAACTCGATCGTGCGCACCCGTGGCGCCTCGCCGTTGCCGTGCGCCGGTTCCACGACCTGCACCTCGAGCGGCACGATCTCGTCCCGGAAGCGGCCCGCCTCGATGGCGTCGACCGCGCGCTGGTGGCTGCGGAGCGCGAACGCGTCCTGTTCTTCGCGCGACACCTGCGCCTCACGCGCGTGGTTCTCGGCGACGAGCCCGGTCGACAGATAGACGTCCGGGTAATCCCGCATCAGCCGGGGGTTCGGCGCGATCTTGTGCCCACCCATCGGGATGAGGCTCATCGACTCGGTGCCGCCGGCGACGATCGTCTCGGCCGCGCCGACCATGATCCGCTCCGCGGCGAACGCGATCGCCTGCAACCCGGACGAGCAGAACCGGTTGATCGTGACGGCGGAGGCCTCGATCGGCACGCCGGCGCGCAGACTCGCGATCCGCGCCACGTTCATCCCCTGTTCCCCCTCCGGCATGGCGCAGCCCAGCATCACGTCCTCCACCTCCGCCGGCTCGATGCCCGCCGCCCGGGACAGCGCCTCGGCGATGACCGTTGCCGCCATCTCGTCAGGTCTGGTCGCGCGCAGCGTCCCCTTGGGGGCCCTGCCGACCGCCGTGCGTACCGCTGAAACGATGACCGCGTCCGTCATGCGTGCTCCTCTTCCAGTTTCTCGACCCCGAACGTGTTCCGGATCGCCTCGCCGCCCTCGGGAACCCGTCCCTTGCAGAAACGGCTGACCGGGCCCTGGAACTGGCGAATCATCGGTTCCTACTTTGCGATCACGAAACGTTCCGTCTTGCCGGCGTCGCGTGGGCTTCACGCAGCGCGCGTTCCACGAACGGTGCGACCATCTCGGCGAACCGGTCCGGCCGTGTTACCAGCCCGATATGCCCGGTGCGTTCCAGGATCGCATGATGAGCCCCGGCGATCCGATCCGTATACGAACGGGTGCCGTCGACCGACACGACCCGGTCGAGTCCCGGCTCGCCGGTGAGGACCAGCGTCGGCGCCCTCACCAGCCGGCAGTCGGCCTCGAAGTCGACCGTCGACATCAGCCGCACCCGTTCGGCCATCCCCACCGGTGAGAACGGTGACAGTGCCACCCTCGCCACCTGCCGGCCGGAGAACGCCAGCCGGTCGCCCACGCTGTCGTGCGCGCGCCAGATCTCGGGTCCGAGTCTGAACGGCGACTGCGCGGCGAACACCGGCGCGAGCAGCCTGGGGGCCCGCAGATACCAGTCCACGCGAGCGGCCGGTTTCCAGTTCGGCGATGGTGTCGACACCAGCACCAATGCTCGGGTGCGTTGCGGACGCCGCGCCGCCCAGTGCAGCGCGACCAGCCCGCCGAACGACACACCGCACACTGCGGCGTCGGCCAGCCCGGCGTGTGTCATGACCTCCTCGATCTGGTCGAGGTAGGTGTCGAAGCCACGGGCCGGGTCGACGCGGCGACCGCTCCCGCGATTCTCGGCAAGCGAGAAGCTGATGACACGGCAGCGGCGCTCGAGGGCGTCGACCGCCGGCCACATCCATTCCCAACGGCCCTGGATGCCGGGGATGAGCACGACCGCCGGCCCGGACCCGACATCGATCATGTCAGACATGCTTGGCTGTCTAGTTTCTGAGCGTCTTGCCGGTCTTGAGCGTGTGGCGGATCCGTTCCAGGGTGCGTGCCTCGCCGCACAGGCTCAGGAACGCTTCCCGCTCCAGATCCAGCAGATACTGCTCGGTCACCGTCGTCGGGTGCGGGAGATCGCCGCCGGTCATAATCCGGGCGAGCTTGCGCGCGATCAGCGCGTCGTGGTCGCTGATGCGTCCGCCACGCCAGGCCAGATGGATGCCCAGATCGATCGCCGCGCGGGTGTCCTCGCCACCCACCGGGATCGCGGCGCGCGGCGCCGGCGCCCGGTAGCCGTCGCGCACCCGGTCGAGCACCGTGGCCTTGGCGTCGGCCATCAGCCGCTCCCGGTTCATCGTGATGCCGTCGACGTCGCGAAGCAGCCCGAGCCGCCTCGCGTCGGCGGCGCTGGTCGAGACTTTCCCGAACCCGATCGTCTCGAACGCGCGTTGCAGCCGGGGGAGCGGGTCGGTGCCTGGCGTCGTGGCGTCGATAGCCCGCACCGTCAGCTCCTTGGTGCCGCATCCGGCCGGGATCAGGCCGACGCCCACCTCCACCTGGCCCATGTAGGTCTCGGCCGCCGCCTGCACCCGGTCGGCATGGAGCACCATCTCGCACCCGCCCCCGAGCGTGAGACCGGCCGGCGCCACCACGACCGGCACGGGTGAGTAGCGCAGCCCGAGAATCGCCTGCTGGAAGCCACGCACCATCAGGTCAATCTCGTCCCAGTTGCCCTCCTGCGCCTCCAGCAGCACGAGCATCAGGTTGGCGCCGGCACAGAAGTTCACGGCGTCGTTGCCCACGACCAGCCCGGCGAACCGGTCCGACGCCTCGGTCGCACCGCCGGTCAGCATCCCCACGGTGTCGCCACCGATCGTGTTCAGCTTCGAGTGGAACTCGACCGCGAGCACGCCGTGGCCGAGGTCCACCAGACTGGCGCCGGCGTTCCGCGTCACCACCTGGCCCCGCTGTCTGGCCATGCCGAGCAGCTGCAGGTCCGGTGCGGCCGGCGGTACCGGCGCGGTGCGGAAGTGCCGGGGACCCGTGCCGGACCCGCCGGACCGCGACGGGAGTCCCGCCCACTCACGCGCCGCCGCCGACAGGTCGTCGCCTCCACAGGCGTCGAGCACCGTCTCGACCCCGATGGCGTCCCAAAGCTCGAACGGTCCCTGGTCCCAACCGAAGCCCCACCGCATCGCTCGGTCGACGTCGTCGACGGTGTGGGCGATCGAGCCGGCCACCTCGGCTGCGTAGATCAGGGTGCGGCCGAGCGTCGCGCGCATGAACTCGCCGACCGTGTCGTGGGCCTGAAACAGACTGCGCACCCGCTCCCCAGGGTCGTCGATCGTCCGCGCCGCGTCGAGGGCGCCGAGCCGGGCCGATTGCCGCGGCCGGTAGTCCATGGTCACCGGGTCCAAGGTGTGGATCGTGCTGCCGTCCCGACCGCGTTCCTTCTTGTAGAAGCCCTGACCCGCCTTCTCGCCGATCCAGCCCCGCTCGACGAGCTGCCCAACGAGCGGCGGTAGCTCGAACGCCCGGCGTTCGTCCTCGGTGTCGAGCCGCGCGGACAGGTTGGTCGCCACGTGCGCCAGGATGTCGATCCCGGCGATGTCCATCGTGCGGAAGGTGGCGCTCTTGGGCCGGCCGACCACGGGGCCAGTCATGGCGTCGATTTCTTCTATGGTGTAGGTCCCGGTCGCGAGCTGCTCCAGCACACGCGTCACGCCGTAGAGCCCGATCCGGTTCGCGATGAAGTTGGGGGTGTCCTTCGCCACCACGACCCCCTTGCCGAGCTGCCGGTCGACGAACGACGACAGCGCGGTCACCACGGCCGGGTCGGTGTCGCCGGTGGGAACGATCTCGACCAGCCGGAGGTAGCGGGGCGGGTTGAAGAAATGGCTGCCGAGCCAGTGCCGGCGGAACGCCTCGGAGCGCCCTTCGGCGAGGGAGCCGATCGGGATGCCGGAGGTGTTCGAGGTGACGATGGCGTCGGCGCGGCGGTGGGTCTCCACCTGTTCGAGGAGGGCCTGCTTCGCGTCGAGACGTTCGATGATCGCCTCGATGATCCAGTCGCAGCCGGCAATCTCCGGCAGGTCGCGGTCGAACCCGCCGAGACGGATGCGGGTCTGCGTCTCGCGCGTGAAGAAGGGGTCCGGCTTCAGGGCCGCGGCGCGCTTCAGACCGGACCGCGCGGTGTCGGTGTCGAGATCGAGCAGCAACACCGGCAGTCCGGCGTTCGCGACATGGGCCGCGATCTGGGCTCCCATCGTGCCGGCCCCGAGCACCGCCACCGAGCGGATGGGCCGGAGGGTCGACTCGTGTGATGCACCCGTCATGTCGTCATGCCGTTGACGAACAGGTCGACGACCTCGTTGGCCTGGGCTGCCAGGGCGTAGCGGCGCCGGCTGAGAATCCAGTTGGTGGCCATTTCGTCCAGCGCGCCGTACAGCACCTTGGCGGCGAATGTCGGGCTGACCTCGCGGCGAAAGCGCCCGGCGGTCTGGGCGTCGGCGACCGCGTCGCGGATGGCGTGCAGGTAGTCCTGGAGCAGCGTGGACGAGAAGCGCTCCATGAACTTGGTCGATTGCCGCAGCTCGACCTGGAACACCACCGCCAGGTCGCGGTCCTGCCCCAGACGCTCCAGATGCACCAGGGCCAGCCGCCGGAGCCGCTCGACCGGGTCGCTCACGCCCGCCAGCGCCTGGCGGGCGGCCTCGAGCCCCTCATGCATCGTGCGCTCGAAGATCGAGATCAGCAGGTCGTCCTTGCTCTGGAAGTACAAATACACGGTGCCGGCGGCGACGCCGGCCTCGCGCGCGACGTCGGCGACCTGGGCGTTGAAGAAACCGCGGCGGGCGAACAGCTTCGTGGCGGCCTTGAGGATGAGATCGCGCTTGTCACCCGTGTGCTGTGACCGGGGTGTGCGACGGGCTGCGGTGGTGGCTGGCATCGGTCCGGTGGGAATGAATGAACAGTCATTCATTCCCGATCCAGATTGTGTCAGCGCGCCTGGGACGCTGTCAACCGGTCAATCCGATCGGCGCCCCGGGCAAGACGGCCACGGCTGTGCGCGGACAAAAAAGGGGGGGGCGACGCCGACCGGCATCGCCCCCCCCCTTTCGGTCCGTCGAAGCTGCCTCAGAAAGCGCCTAGGAGCCCCTGGTGAAAGCCCCGCTGCATTCGACCGACGCGGCATCCCGCCTGGTCTGCGTTGCTCCTCGGTCACACATGCCCAATTTGCTCCCTTATCGCTGCCTTGCAATGGCCGGCCGTGGCGTTGATCACGACGGGTCTCGGTGCGACGCGGGGGTTCACCACGGGCTCCTAGGGCAACGCGTCCAGTGTGGCCCGCGCCTGTGCGCCTTCCTCGGAGTCCGGATCCTTCTCGACCACCTGTGAAAAGAACTGCTTGGCGGTGTCCATGTCGCCCTTGTTCAGTGCGACCAGCGCGAGCTTGAACAACGGCTTCGCCCAGTCGGGGTCGGCCGCGGACGCCTTCTCGTAGAACCCGGCGGCCGCATCGATATTGCCCTTCGCGAACTCCAGTTCGCCGAGGTTGTAGAGGTCCTCGCGGGCCGCGCCGTCGCCGGCCGCCACGGAGGCCGCGAGCGCGGAGCTAGCGGCCTCGAAATCACCCAGCGTCATTTTAATCCTGGCGATCTCGACCTCGACCTCCGCCTCCAGCTCGGGGTTGGCAGCCGCGGCTTGTTCGAACGCCGCAATCGCCTCCTCGTACTGTTCCTGCTCGCGCAGGATGGCGCCGATCTGCATGTTCACCTGAGTCATCGACGGCAACTGCTCCAAGATCGAGCGATACGCCGTTAGCGCCTGATCCCACTGTTGACTGTTGTAGGCCGCGTCGGCCGCGAAGAGCTGGTCCGTGAGTGCCGCAGGATCCACATCGCCGAGCGCGTCACCGAGCGCGATCTCCAATGGGTGCAGGATGCGTTCGAGATAGATGTTCATCGGTGAGTTCGGACCTTGGCGGATTGTCGTCGTGCTCGACTGGGGCTGGAATCCCTCGGCCTCGACCGTTATCGTCCATTGACCACTGGCCAGTCCGATCATCACGAACCGACCGCCGGCGTCGCTGGTTACCTCGTGCCTCGCCCCGGTAGAGCTCCGTGCGGAGCTAGTCGACTCCATGATGATTGTCGCACCTTCGAACTCGTTGTCCTCGTGGTCCAGCACGATGCCGGAGAAAATGCCCTGCGCCGGCGCTGTTGAGGCGAACAGGCCCGTGGCCAGCATGATCACGAGAAATGTGAAGGAATGCTTGCGCATCTGAGGCTCCTAACGTGTTGCAAGTGTATATAGTTAGAGCACTACCTGGCACCTACCAGCGTGGCGACACAACCCTGGTGCACCAATATTACCAGACACATCATAGCCCATCTGGCGCATGCTTGTCGTGTCCTGTGTCCGTCACGGATCACACTAGCGGACGGTCTGGCTGACGGCGTCGATCGCCGCCCTGGCTTCCGCGTTCGACGGATCGGCGTCGAGCACCGTCCGATAGGCAGCGAGCGCCTGATCCGGCTCCTGCTTCTCGCGGAAAGCATGGCCGATCTGCAGGCTCAGGCTGGTCAGGGCCGGGGCCCGCTCCAGGATCGAACGATAGGCGTCGATCGCGTCGTCGTATTCGCCACGGTCGAAGAGCTCCTCGGCCTCTTCCAGGCTCTCGACGAGCTCGCGCGCTGTTAGCCCGGCGAGGACGCCTACCGCCGGCGCCGGTGGGCTGAACGCGTCCACCTCCATCGTGAACTGGACCGTGATCGGCGCGTCCCCCCCGCTGACGTCCGCGATGCCCTGGACCGACCTAAAGCCGTCGGCCCGGATGACGAACAGCCACTCGCCCCGGCTCAGACCGACGAAGGAGAAGCGGCCCGAATTGTCGGTCGCCACGGCCCGGGTGGTGGTCAACGCGAGATTCTCCGCGCTGACCGTGGCACCGGAGATCCCGTTGCCATCGTCGTCGCTGACGATGCCGCGCACGCGTCCCTGGGCGAAGGCCGATGCTGCCATGCAGGTCACCAGGCCGGCAATCAGGATGACACGGCGGGCGAGCGGTCGGATGGTGCGGTTCATCGGTAGTCTCCTGACATGGAGTCTGACGGCTCAGTCCCAGTTTTGATCGCCCGAAAAGTATAATCCAACCGGTGCCGCCGCAAGACCAAAACCGTCGGGTGACTCGAGCCGGCGCGGGCGTGGTGTGTTTGTGGCTGGTCGTCCTGGCCGCCTCAGTCTCCGCTGAGCTCGACCGGGCCCGACTGGTTCTTCTCGACACGCTGGTCGAGGATGCGATACGGGACGGCCGGCTACCCGGTGCCGTGGTCGTCGTCGGGCACGCTGGGGAGATCGTCTACGAGCGGGCGTTCGGTGCGCGCGCGGTGGATGGGCCGCCGGAGGCGATGACGCCCGACACCATCTTCGATCTGGCGTCGTTGACGAAGGTGGTGGCGACGACGACCAGCGTGATGATTCTCGTCGAGGAGGGGCGTCTCCGGCTCCGCGACCGCGTCGCGACCTACCTGCCCGAATTTTCGAGTCACGGCAAGGACCGGATCACGATCGAGCATCTGCTGACCCATGTATCCGGGCTGCGTCCAGATCTGCCCCTGGAAGAGGTCTTCGAGGGCGCCGACACGGCGATCGCCCGCGCGGCCGACGAGGTGCCGGAGGCGGGTCCCGGCGAGCGGTTTGTCTACAGCGACATCAACTTCTTCGTGCTCGGGGAGATCGTCCGGCGGGTGACCGGTCAGACCCTCGACCAGTTCGCGCGCGACCGAATCTTTCGGCCGCTCGGGATGAGGGACACCGGGTTCAATCCACCCGCGTCGCTGAGACCGCGGATCGCGCCGACGGAACCGTGCGCGCCGCTGGCCTGGCCCTGCGGCGGCGACGGCGCCGTCATGTTGCGCGGTCGTGTGCACGACCCGACGGCGCGGCGGATGGGTGGGGTGGCCGGTCATGCCGGGTTGTTCAGCACTGCCGGTGACCTGGCCCGTTTCTGCCGGATGTTGCTGGGCGCTGGGACGCTCGATGACGTGCGGATTCTCGCGCCGCTCACCGTCGCGCGGATGACCCGGGTTTCGACACCCCCACAGATGGCGGATCGGCGGGGGCTCGGGTGGGACCTCGACTCGCGCTTCTCCTCCAACCGCGGTGATCTGTTCTCGTTCGGGTCGTACGGGCACACCGGCTTCACCGGGACCTCGCTCTGGCTCGACCCGGCGTCGGATACCTTTGTCGTCTTCCTGTCGAGCCGGCTGCATCCAACCGGTGCGGGTGACGTGACGGCGCTGCGCGGGCGCGTCGCAACCGTGGTCGCTTCGGCGGTGTCGGGCGACTTGGCCGGTGACGCCGGGGCGCTCGTCGAGACACCGGTGTGGACCGGTCTGGACGTGCTGAGAGAGGCAGGGTTCGAGCCCCTGATGGGTGCCCGCGTGGGACTGGTCACGAACCAGACCGGACGGGCACGCGACGGCGCGACCACGATCGATCTGCTGGCGGCCGCGCCCGGGGTCGAGCTCGTCGCGCTGTTCAGCCCGGAGCATGGCATCCGTGGGGTGATGGATGGCCCGGTCTCCTCGAGCCGGGACACGCGCACCGGGCTGCCGATTCATTCGCTCTACGGAGACACGCGCCGGCCGACGGCCGAGATGCTGCAGGGGCTTGACACGCTGGTCGTCGATCTGCAGGACGTCGGGGCGCGGTTCTACACCTACGCGACGACGATGGCCTATCTGCTCGAGGCGGCGGCGGCGCGAGGGTTGCGAGTGATGGTGCTGGACCGGCCCAACCCGATCGGCGGTGTCGACGTGGAGGGCCCGATCCTCGACGAGTCGTCGACCGGGTTCACCGGCTATTTTCCGTCGCCGGTACGTCACGGGCTCACGCTCGGGGAGCTGGCCCGGTTGTTCAACACGGAGCGCGGGATCGGCGCCGAGCTCGAGGTCGTTGCGATGCGGGGCTGGCAGAGAGAGACCTGGTTCGACCAGACCGGGCTACGCTGGGTCGACCCCTCGCCGAACATGCGCAACCTCCACCAGGCGCTCCTCTATCCGGGCATCGGCGCAATCGAGGGATCCAACCTGTCGGTGGGCCGCGGCACCGACACCCCGTTCGAGCAGATCGGGGCGCCGTGGATCGACGGTCCCGAGCTGGCGCGTGAGCTCAACACGCGACGGCTGCCCGGCGTGCGTGTGTACCCGCTGCGGTTCAGTCCGAGCTCGAGCCGATTCGCCGGCGAGCTCTGCGAAGGGGTGTTCTTCATCGTCACCGATCGTGACGCCGTGCGTCCGGTGCGTCTCGGTCTGGAGGTGGCGGCCGCCCTGTATCGCCTGTACGGAGACCAGTTCGATCTGGACGCGGTGGCGAGGCTGCTCGGGTCCCGTGACACGCTGGCCCGAATCCGCGCCGGCGACCCACCCTGGGAGATCGCCGCGGGCTGGGCCGAGGGTGAGGCGGCGTGGCGCCGGTTGAGGGTCCCGTATCTCCTCTACGAGTAGTCCCCGGTTCCGATCTTCGTGTCCTGCTTCTTCCGATACATCGCTTCGTCGGCCTCCCGGATCCGGTCCATGATGTCGTCGGTGTGGGCAATCACCTCGGAGCACCCCACACTCAATCCGACCCCGGTCGGTATCCCCGACGCCGTCTTCACTGTCGCCCGGAACGTCGTGGTGAGCTCGGCGCCCTTCTCCAGGGCCTCCTCGAGCGTGCACGAGAGCAGCACCAGGAACTCGTCGCCGCCCCACCGAAACACGTAATCCGCCTCGCGCACGTTGCCTTTCAGGAACAGCGCGACGTACTCGAGCAGCCGGTCTCCCGCTTCGTGCCCGAGGGTGTCGTTCACCATCTTGAACTGGTCGATGTCCACGAACAGGAGGGCCAGCGGCAGGTCGTACCGCTCGTGACGCTGCAGCTCGCGTCCGATCACCTCGTGGAAGAACCGCCGGTTGTAGCATCCGGTGAGCGAGTCGGTGATCGCCAGCCCGTGCAGCTTGGTCTGGGTTTCCTGCAGACGACGGTTGGCGATCCGTAGCTCGAAGGTCATTTCCTCGAACACCAGCAGATGCATTCCCAGGGCGGCGAACAGGAAAAGCAGACCGTTGACGACCATCAGCTCGGCTGGAAGGACGCCGGTGGCGCTGCGCGCCACCGCGACACCGATCCACACCTGTGTCACGGCCGCGAGCAGCAACGTGATGCCGACGACACCGGTGCCGAGCAGCTGCGCCTGTCTCAGCACCCCCAGAAAGGTGAGCCCCCCCGCCACGAGCAGCGCGGCCGCCAGGACATACCCCGGCAACAGGGCCATCTTCGGACCGAACAGGAATGGCGAGGCGACACACCAGCCCAGGATTGGCGCCAGCCCGAGGAGATACCGGCGGTCCAGCCACCGGCGGTTCCTGAACGTCAGGGGGCTGGAGGCGATGGCCAGGATCGCGGTGAGTGAGAGGAAGCGCGAGAATCCGAGCATCAGCAACGCGACCGTCGCCTGCTGGGTATCGCGAGCGGCGACACTCAGCGCTCCGGTGAGCAGCACCCACGCCGAGACCCACTGCAGGATGTAGGCCCGCCGCCGGTAGACATAGAGCAGCGTGAACAGCGCGGTCACCACCATCGCGCCGAACGCGCCCAAACGCGCCGGGTCGGCGACACCGAGGACGCCGCTGGGAAACAGCTCAACTCGCTCCACGGCCATATTCGTGTGCCGCCGCGGCCTGCAGCTAGACTCCTTGAACAACGTTTATCATGACAGCCCCCGCGTAGCGGGGCTGTGAGAAAAGCTCGGCTAGCGCTAGGTCCTGAAGAGCGTGACGAAGCCCTCCCGCCTTCGTCAAGGCTACGGCGGACAGGCAGGCTTCTCCTGACTCCTGTCTTCTGACTCCTGACTTCTGTAGGGCCGGCAGGTCTTACATCTGATACAGCATCCAGTAGACGACCACACCGGTCACCGACACATACAGCCAGATCGGGAACGTCCACCGGGCGATGGCGACGTGCCGCGCATCGTCCCGTCGCAGACCGCGCCGGAGCGTCACCAGCGCGAGCGGCAGGATGAGCACCGCGAGGCTGACGTGCGAGATGAGCACCGTGAAGTAGAGAACCCGCACCGGGCCCTGTCCGGTGAACGGTTGCGACCCAACCTGCGCGTGATAGACGAGGTAGGACACCAGGAAGAGCGTGGAGGTGGCGAACGCCGCGAGCATGCACAGTCGATGCTGCGCGACCCGCCCGCGGCGGATCAGCACGTATCCGCTCGTGAGCAGCACCGCCGCGATGCTGTTCAGTGTCGCGTTGACCGCCGGGAGCGTCGTGATGTCGAACATCGCGCTAGACTCCTTGACCAACGATTATCGTGGCAATTGAGTCAAGTTTTGCCCGTGTTTTTTCGCTCTCCACGACAGCCTCCGTCCAAGGAGTCTACCCCCCGCGTAGCGGGGCTGTGAAAAAAACTCGGCTCGCGAGGCGGA